>JAFLCB010000003.1:300000-415271 GCA_017302795.1 Deltaproteobacteria bacterium
CGCGACGGATGCCGATTACGAGCCAGTTCGCCAGATGTTAAAAAAGCTGAATAAATCCGCTGACGATCTTCTCGGGAAAAAGTGATGAGCCAATCGTCAAATAGTGCCACGCTCGGCGATAACCGAATCTTATCGGTTAAGAACCTAGTAAAAACTTATCCCAATGGTGTGCAGGCGCTGAAGGGTGTTTCTTTTGATGTAAAGCGTGGCGAGTTTCTGGTGGTCATTGGTCTTTCCGGTTCTGGAAAGTCCACGCTCCTTCGCTGCATGAATCGTCTCCATCATCCGACGTCTGGCGAAATCATCTATCGAGGTAAGGACGGTGTTGCATCAGATATTGCAAAAGCAGAGGGTGATGAAATTTTGCGAATTCGCAAAACCGTTGGGATGATCTTTCAGCACTTCAATTTGATTCCACGTCACTCCGTATTGAATAACGTGTTGTATGGCTCGCTTGGACACACGGGAACTTTGAGGTCGATTCTCGGTCTTTACTCAGTAGAGGACGAAGCCAGAGCCTTGCAGTATCTGAAATTGGTCGGTATAGAGGATAAAGCCCAGTATCGGGCCGCACAATTGTCAGGCGGCCAGCAGCAACGAGTCGCAATTGCACGTGCACTGACTCAAGCGCCAGATTTACTTTTGGCGGATGAACCGGTTGCCTCCCTCGATCCAGCGACCTGCCACACTGTGATGGACTATCTTCGTCGGGTGAATCAGGAACTGGGTTTAACGATTGTCTGCAACCTTCACTTTTTATCCCTCGTTCGCCAATACGCGACCCGCGTGATTGCATTGAAGGGCGGAAAATTGGTTTACGAAGGTTCACCAAGTGATATCAACGATCAGTGGTTTTCCCAGATCTATGGCGAAGGCGCTAAAGAAGTGCACATCAACTAAACTGAAGTAGGCAAACGAAAATGTCACAATCCACGACTTTGGAATCCGCTGAAACTGGCGCTGTGATTCGACGAACAATTTTAGATGCAGTCGTTTTAGCTTATTTAGTATTCACACTCCTCGTGTTCACAGGGTGGGCGGAAGCTGAAATGATTCAGCGACTGCCGACGCTAGCGTTGTCCTTTCTGTTTGTCGCAGTTTTTGGCGCAGCCGTTTCCTTGGTCTTAAATCGATTCGGGATGAAGACCCTGGGGTGGCAAATCTACGCACCTCCACACCTTCGAATGAAGTCCGCGGCCGAGCTTGCGACACCGATGTACAAGACGATCTGGGGTGCACAAATGATTCTAACTGTCGTCGTAACGACACTTGTTGGAATCAAGATGACCGAAATCGATTTAATCAAATTGCTGGAGGCGGATCGTTTCAATCACGCGATGCGACTGTTCGGTGAGTTGTTTTCGCCGGATTGGTCTGTACTGCCTAAGGCGATCGTAAAAGTCGTTGAAACAATTTATATAGCATTCATTGCCACTGTCATTGCGGTTCCAATCGCGTTTGTTCTTAGTTTCATGATGGCAAGAAACATTATGGGCGGATCAAAAGCGGGGTTTGCTGTCTATGCTGTTTTGCGGACCGTCTTCAATATTTCGCGGTCTATCGAGCCTGTTCTTTGGGCCATCATATTTTCGATCTGGGCGAGTTTCGGGCCGTTTGCCGGGATGCTCGCGCTGATGGTGCACTCAATTGCGTCGTTAGCGAAGCAGTACTCGGAAATCGTCGAGGGGATTGAAGATGGCCCGGTCGAAGGCATTGAGTCCACAGGGGCGTCGCGCCTTCAAGTGATTTGGTTCGCGGTTGTTCCTCAGGTGGTCCTTCCCTACATTAGCTACACCGTTTATCGTTGGGACACCAATGTGCGGATGGCGACGATTCTTGGCCTTGTCGGTGGTGGCGGGATCGGTGTGACCTTGATGGAGTATTTCGGACAAGCGATGTGGCCACAGGTGGGCTGTATCATTTTTGTCATCGCCTCTGTCGTGTGGATCATGGATGCGTTCTCGTCGCACGTTAGAGCTGCAATTAAGTAGTACAGCGACAAAATAGTAGCAAAAACAGGTGGCAAACCTTTTGACGGTTTTTCCGTCTTATCGACTCGATCTGAGTCACTTGAACTGCGGTTGGCAATTGTCGTGGTATCTCCCTATTTCCATTGCGTGATCGATTTGCGAATCGCCGGCGAAAACTGAAATCGTTCAAATTCGTTCATTTTTTTGACATGATCTCTTCGCCATCAAGACATTCCTGTGTCGATTTGTATTTACGTCTCAAACTTGATCGTAAGTGGACTCGACTTTCAAAGAGTGAGTCCTAGTTTTCGAAAACTCCCTAGCTAAACCAAGTGTATCAAACCGGATCTGGGTTTTGATTTCCGCCGGACTTTCGCAAGTCTACACGCTTTCTAGACCTCCAGTCCCGGCGCTACAGGGCCGATGGATAGGTAAGCGAAACGCCATTGGAGGACGTCTCATGTCATCGAGTTCGGAACGGTTTCATGTCGCACGCGGGGAAACACCGGTCGGTCAATTTAGCGTCGACGAAATTTTGGCACGCGTTGAGAAGGGTGAACTCGACCCGCTTGATCATGTGTATGACGAAGAAAAGCTGGATTGGATCCCGATTAGCTTTCATCCTAGTTTCTCTCACCATACAGATTCTTGGAAGCGATTGGTGGCGGCGAAACAAAGCTCAGAGCAAAAAGCATCCCTTGAGCTACTAAATTCGAGCAAAACAGCTTCGAACCAGCAAGAGGAGTGGTTTGTTCTAAAGGGCGATCATCGATTTGGCCCGTATGAATACCTCGAGCTTATTCGCTTAACTCAAGAAAAAAGTTTGAATGACTGGGATTTCGTTTGGACGAAGCGTTTTCCAAAATGGGTGAGAATCGCAACTTTAACCGAGTTCAAACCAGAAACAATTCAGTCTCTTCGCGAAACCTTAAGCGAACGGCTTGGTGGAACGTTGAACGAAATCTTCTTTCGTCGACGGTATGCACGGGCTTCGTTTGAGGGGTCAATTCTAGTTCATAACAATCAACGGCTTTTCAAAGGCAAATCTCTTGAATTGGGCGCAGGAGGAATAAGCTTAGTTCTCCAGGACGGCGATCTTTCCGTCGGAGACAAAGTCCACGTTCACATCAAGCCATCAAAAGATACCCCCGCCTTTAATTCCTCTTGCGAGGTCATGAGCCGACGAGCACTGAGTGCGGGCGATTCGAATGCGCAAGTCGTTTTCGGAATAAAATTTTTAGAAATCGATGAGCGAGTGAAGTCACAGATCGATCATTGGGCCACAGGTAAAGTCAACGAACAGCATGATTCTTCAAAAAAGGACGCCGCATGAAAAACATCCTTCATATGAGATTGAAACCTGCGGAGGTCGGAATTACTCGGTTGATGGCTGCAGTTGTTGCTAGTGCGGCTCTTTCAGTAGCTTGCGGAAATCAAAACTTCGCCGTCGAAGATGCCTCATCGAATTTCGGTCAGCAGGTGACCTATAATACCGAAGTAGATGTTTTGTGGGTCGTCGATACGAGCTCCTCGATGGCAAAACACCAAGAACTCTTGGCAAACCAGGTGCCGATATTTCTTGAAGGCCTAAACGCAACGGGGTTGGACTATCAGATTGGTGTAACGACGATGGATATGAGCTCCAGTGGCGCAGGCGGACGCTTGTTAGCCCAGTCAGGTACGCCGCGAGTGCTAAAAAAGTCGACCCCTAATCTGGCTGCGCTCTTGGCTGGTCGTTTGAAAGCGGGGGAATCAGGGTCACCAGTTGAACGTGGCCGCGAAGCCTTAATGTCTGCGCTCGATCAATCAAAGACGGGAATGGTCAATGACGGACTCTTGCGACCTAACTCGCTACTGAACGTCATATTTCTGACCAACGAGGAAGATCAGTCGAATAGCTCCATCGACTATGTTGCAGCACTCGATCAAATCAAACCGATCCTTCCGCTAGGTGATCGAAGCTGGATTTCGCATTTCATGGGTGTCATGAGCAGCGATAGTGCGTGTCAGACGGCCGAGTGGGGATTTTCGTCGCCCGGGCTGCGTTACATGGATCTTTCAACCGCAAGTGGTGGTGCTAAAGAGTCAATTTGTGACGCTGACTTCAAGCGCGCACTGACTAACGTTCGATCTCGAGTGCTAGAGGTTTTAACGGAATTCGCCTTGGATCGAGATCCAGTGGTTTCCTCGATTCGAGTTTATGTCGATGGCGTTGAAATTCCAAAAAGCGAAACGAACGGCTGGTCCTATCGTGAATCGGCGAACTCAATCCGCTTTCACGGATCCGCGATCCCTAAAGCCGGCTCGCGCATTAAGGTCGATTTTGACCCAGAAGGGCTGAAGTAATGAGACCCGCACCGGTCCGACAGATGCTTGCGACTATATGTGTGCTGACGACATTCGTTTCAGTGGCGCACGCCGCAGAAAAGAGATCGGCGACTATCGAAGATGAACTTAAGCTTCGCGCCGGCGACGAGCAAGGCAACGAGTTGAAAGCTCTGAAAACAGAAATGCTTGTCATGCGTTCCGAGAAAAAAGCGCTTGAGCAACTAGAAAAGCTAAAGGTGCGGTACAAGGGCACCCGGATGGAGCCTGAGATTCTATTTCGGCTGGGCGAAATCTATATGCGTCGCGCGCGAACCGAGCGCTTTTTTGAAGTACATAGAGATTCGAATCAAATTGTACGCTTCGCTCCTGAGATGGTCCGGACCGCTTCGGAAGTAAAACAAATCCGTCGCGCTATTTCAATTTACGTAGATCTTGAAGCCCGCTTCCCTAGATTCCGGGCGCGTGACGTTGTTGTTTTTAACACAGCCTACGCCTTCCAGCAAGTCGGTGAGGACTTAAACGCCGAAAAGCAATTTCAGCGTTTACTCAGTCAGCATCCAAATTCTAATCTTGTTCCTGATGCCCTCCTCTCGCTTGGAGAAATACAATATTCACGGCGCCAGTTTTCCGGAGCGCTCGCTTACTTCTTGAAAATCAAAGAGCATCCCGAGGCGCGGGTTTACCCCTATGGGCTCTATAAAGCGGCGTGGTGTAAGTACAATATGCAAGACGAGACAGCCGGCGTTAAGCTCTTAGAAGAAGTCGTCGCTTTCGGTCACCAGCAAGTGAAGGATTCAACGGGAAATTCGAAGCTTGATCTTCGTAAAGAAGCGCTAGGCGACTTGGCTTTGTTCTTCTCGGAATCCAAAAAGGCTGAAGATGCCGTCTCCTACTTTGCTGCACAAGCGAAAGATTTGGACGCGGTTCCTTACATATTAAGGTTGGTTGAAATTTATAAGCGCCATTCAAAGTATGGCGAAGTTGATATCGTTCTGCGAGACATACTAGCGAAGCTACCTCAAACAGCGATGATTGCAGACGTCCATGAGGAATTGATTTGGAATGCGGATCGTCAAAAGAAGCGCGAGGTTGCGGTTATCCAGCTTATTGAACTTGACCGCACGTGTGACTCTCTTTCGGCTAAAAAAGTTTGTGATGATAAAGTTGTCGAGATTTCTAAGAAACTAGGCGCAAAACTTCACGCTTATTGGAAGCGAGATAAGTTGCCGGAGACAGCAGATCAGGCACTCAAGGCTTACGAGGTTTATCTCGGAAATACAATCTTGGTTGGGCATGAGGCCGCCCAGGTTCGTTATGCCTACGCGGACTTGATGTTTGCGCGAGCGCGTTTTCGAGAAGCAAGTGCGAACTACGCTTTGGTGAATGAAGAAGCAGAAACCGCAGCGACAAAAAATCGCGGGCAAGCCGCAGGCTTTAGTCTTATGAAGACCGATCCTAAGCTCGCCGTTGATGCTGCCTATGGAGCTGTTGTAGCTCTCGAGAAGGCGGTCAGTGATGGGCAGTGGTCAGATGCCGACGAACAAACGTTCGGCAAATTGGGCGATCGTTACCTTACGCGCGCACCCAAAGGACCATACGCCCTAGACGTGAAATTCAAAAAATCCTTTATCGCCTACGAAAAAGAACGGTTTGATATTGCAGCTGCCGGTTTCAAGGCGATTGGCTGGTCAAAAGAGAATCTTGACCACCCGAAAACTATGAAGGCTCAGGATCTCTACCTCGATATCCTAAATATTCGTAAAGACTATACGGGCCTCAAGGATGCAGCGTACTTACTTTTAGCAATGGCGCCCGCCACACAAGATGAAAAAGGCAAAGCGCGTTCCGACCAATTGGGTAAGATCCGCCGCGAAGCTTGGTTCGCTGAGGTTGGCGAGCTCGAGCTAAGAGCAAAGAAAAATGAAGAACTCTACAAAGCTGTTGAAATGTACCGTAGCTTTGCGCTTGAGAATAGAGCTTCTGAACTTGCGCCGCGCGCGTGGTGGAACGCGAGCCAAATTTTATTTCGAACCTCGAAAGCTGCAGAAGGTGCAGCAATGTGCGCCCAAATGCACAAAAACTTTCCAGGCTCAGCCAATAGTAAAGAATGCTTGCAGCAAGCAGTGCAGACTTACGAGTCCATCGCCCGCCTTGATCTCGCTTCCAATGTCTCGTTGAATTTAGCAGAAATAGAAAATGACCAAGCAAAGTCCGCGAAGTGGAAAAATCTTGCCACCGAGTTTCTCGCATTGTCGGGCGCACGAGAGGGAAAAGACCAAGCACTTCGTCATTTTTTAAAGCAAGTGGATGAAAAAGGTCGGACGAAACAGCAGCAGGCGGATGTGCTCGAGAAGGCATTCCAGCTGGCAAAAGAAATTGGCGACGAGAGACTGATTTCTGCTGCTCGGCTAAAGATTGAGTCACTTGGTATCGAGCCGCATACCAGCAGATTTCTTGTTGAGGAGGCTGAGGCGGTTTACAAGGCAGGCGATTCGAACAAAGCCTTTAACCTTGCAAAGCGGGTCGTCGGTCGTGAGTCCCAGTTAAGTCAGGCAAAGAATCTTCCGGCGCGAGCGCGGCTTCTTCAAGCTCGTGTCTTGGAAGATGAATACCGTTCACAAAGCGTCAAAGCACGTGTTGACCGGATCGGAATTGTCCTCGCAATCAAAACAGAGAAACTTGAGAAGGCCCAGAAAGCCTATCAGTCAGCAGCAAGAATGGGAGATCCGTCGATTGCTATCGAAAGTCAGTCGAAACTCGCCGAGCTTTACATCGACTATTCGAAAACCGTGCGTGCGATGAAGCTGCCGGCAGATGTTCCAGAAGCCGACCAGAAGGCATTCGCCCAGGAGATAGAACAGATTGCACTTCCAATGGAAGAAAAAGGCATTGAGGCCTTAAGCCAGGCAGTCGATGCCGCTAAAAAGACAGCGCGCCTCGATGGGCTCGCCGGTGAGCTTCAGCGCCGACTTGATCGGCTGAACATGAAGGCCGACACAGGTTCCGAAAAAATTAATGTTGAGCCGCTACCGCGGATTGTCCCGGGATTTAGTTGGAAATTACTAGGCAATTGGAACAGAGGGGTCGGGCAATGAGAAACTTATTTTATGTTTTCGGCATTGGCTTGATGCTATCTGGCTGCGCGACGACTCCACCAAGTTCAAAAAATCAATCGTTTGATTCGGCGGCTAAGGAAAGAGCGCGCATTTATCTCAAAGATCTGACGAGCGTAGACTTTAGGTACTCGAACACGGGGCGATCATGTGCGGCACCCGTCGAAGGGGACGAATGGAAGGTTTGGGTTCTAGCTGCCGGTTCGTGTGTACAAAAAGGCGATTGGTCTCTGGTTGAAAAGCTGGGAAATGAAATGGCGTCACGAGAAGTGGATTCTCCTTGGGGTGCATACTTTTTGGGCCTTGCGTCCATTCATAAAGGAGAATTTCTTCGCGCCCACTGGCTATTTGATCTCGCGGAGAAAAAGGCGGGCGGGCCGATCGGAATCGTTCGATACGAGAAAGCGCGTTTACTTGAGCGTGAAGAAGGGCCGTCGTCAGCTGCAAAAGAAATGAAAGAAGCCGTTCGCTTGGAATCGAGTTTGGTAGCAGGTCACCTTTGGTTGGCACAAGTGTATCATCGAGATCGAGTGTTGGCGGAAGCTGAAAAGTACTATCGCCAGGCGCTCGAACTTAAAAGTGATCTTTGGCCTGCGCTCTCGGGGTTGTCTGAAATATTGATTGATAAAAATGACGGCATCGAGGCAGCCATTATTCTTTCTCGGGCGATGATTTTACGGCCCGAGTCTGCCGAGACAAGAGTGAAGCTTGCGCATGTTTACGAGAACATGACGAAAGAGCCGGCGAAAGCTTTGCAAACATTGCGTGAACTTCGCGTGGCGATGGAAAAAGGTCGCGCCAAAGGGCGAGTTGGGTTCGATCTCAATACCAAAATTTTAACTCTGGAAAAGTCTTTAAAGCCAACTCCGGTCGAGCAAGCGCGCGAGCGTGAACCGGCTGAATCGAAGAAAGGTGGGTAGTCGTATGAGTCTAGGACCCGTATTTCGGACTTTCGGTGTCGCAATATTCGCCGTCATGCTGTTCACGACTTCGACAGTTTTGGCCAAGAAGGTTCAGTATCGAAAAACTCAAGACGTGAATTTCGACGCTATGGATGTCGATGGGCAGGTTCGGAACCCAGATGGCGCCTATGTCGTACAGAAGCGAGTCATCGAGTTTCTACCGCTGTATAAAGTACGCCGCAATTTCGACGAAAATATAAAAGAGTCCGTCGAGTACGTAAAGTAGGGGATAATATGCGATTGAATGCACGTGCAAAAACCGTAGGTAAAACGCTGTTGACGACGTTGGTCGCGACCGGAGCTTTTGCTTGTTTGACTTTTCTAGCTGCGGAGCGCGCAAATGCTCAAGCTCCACAAGCTGGTCCTGCCACCGGCGCTTCAGATAAAGTAGATGTATCGGATCTCGAGAAAAAGTACTGGGCCTCAAAAGACACTGACTTCTCGGTTGTTCAAAATCGCCTGTATTCCAAGGCTGGTCGTTTTGCACTTACAGCGCAGTACGGTTTTTTGATCAATGACCAGTGGAGCGACGGTCCTACATTCTCGGGTTCACTTGGATACTATTTTAGCGAACGACTTGGAGTCGAAGGACATTTGCAAGTCACAAACTCAGTCGATAACAAAGCGTTATCAAATTTGAAATCTCAGGCGGGCACGGCTAATCACGGCAAAATTAAAGGCTATCAGGGCTTGTCGCTTAACTGGGTTCCGTTCTATGCGAAAATGAGTATTTTGAATTCATCGATCATGTACTTTGATATGGCTATATCGCCTGGCGTCGGGGTTACGACTTACGACCAACAACGCGAAGATGGCAACATCTCGAAGACGGCACCTACTGTTGCTCTTGATGTCACTCAGTCATTTTTCTTCTCAAAGTATGCTGCTTTTCGTGTCGACTATAAAAACCGCTGGTTTCAAGAGGAAGTTGTACGCTTTCGAACACCCTCTTCTTCTGTAAACACAGAAACGGCACAGACCTCACTTCTGACATTTGGATTCACGCTTTACTATTAGGACCCCGAGGGAGCTTAAGATGCGCATAGGAAATGCGAAACCAGATACGAAATTAAAATTTCTTTTTGCCGTCGGCGCTTTGATTGCCTGTGGTCTGCTTTCGCCTTCCGCATTTGCAGAGGTTTTGGATCCTAACAAGGATTATGCGGATGCGCGAGACCAGCGGCTAGCCCCGGGATCGACCGGTTTCCAACCGCAGAAAAGCGGAGCAGGCTGGTTCGCATCGAAACTGGAACTGGTGAAGTACACAGTCTCTAACGTCTCTCGCCAGTTTTTTAATACGATGGCACCTACCCAGGCGACCTCCGGCGGTGAACGCAAGGCAAGCTTACCTTCGCTGCCCAACAGGCTGCCTGCGACAGGCTCGGTTTCGAGAGCAAAATCGCATAGCTATAGTATATCGCAAAGCTCTAGCATTTCCGAAACCGTTTCTTTTCCTGGACTCAGCACTTCGGAAACGGGCCTCGTGAAGTATGAGCTCATCGATTCGGTGGATGCAATCCCCCGCCTTCGACTTCCAAAAGAGCCAAGATTCACAGGAGAAAAGTTCGCGCTTGATGACGGCGCAAAACGCACGCTGGAGTCGAAGTTCCTTGTTGCCCTCCAATCGCCGGCCGAAATTCTTGACTCGGAAATCAGCCGAGTTCTGCGGCGCACAGAGAGTGTGAAGGGAATTAGTCCCGCGAAAAAAGTCGCGATTGCCAAAGGCCGATTGGAAGAAGGGCAACAGCAGAAGCTAGGTCTCGTATTGAAGCCGCTTCTGATCTCACCTGAGACCGAACTTAAGCTCGCTAAGTATACGCCACTGACAGATGACGAATTTCGATTCTTAAGTGGTCTGCTTCTCTACCAGGATGGCCACCAGTGCGCGGCTGCCGTAGGTCTTTTTCATTCGATTTCCAAAAAGCCAGAGTGGCAGGCTGAAGCTAATTATTTCTTAGCCATGTGTTCGAAGAGCCTTGGCCTCATGACAGACTTCAGCGAGCGAGTTCAAAAAGTTTTTGAATCTAATAGCGGCTTTTATTCGCACCGTTTGTTGAAGGAAGTCGATTGGAAGACACCAAACGTAACGTCGCGCGGTTTTGGAGAATCCTTACTGAAAGCGATGGCCATAGCAGAGGTGACCAATGGTCAGTCTCCGGATGTGCTCGCGACAGCGGCCGCGCTGATCGCCGAAAGTTCTGCCGCTGCCGAAAAGTTCAAGACAGCACTCGAGTGGGCGAAAAAAGTCCCCGAAGGTCACCCTCGTTTCCTTCAGTCTAAATTCGTCGAGGCACTTGCGGAATATCAAACCGGTTCCAAAAAGCGTGCACTCGAGCTTCAGGAGGGCTTGATTCGAAATCCTCGAGCGGAAGAGTCGGCTCGAGAGTTTCAAGGGTTGATTGCTCTGAACCTTGCTCGAATGTATTTTCAAGAACAAAAGTACAAAGAAGCACATCAGGCATTTTTAACGGTGAATAAAGATCATCCGCTTTGGCTGCAAGGTTTGTCTGAACTTGGCTGGGCGCAGTTGATGGCCGGCGATTACGAAGGTGCAATCGGTAACATGTATTCGATCCATTCGCCTTTCTTTGCCGCAGCCTACAAACCAGAGTCGTTCGTCATTCGCACAATTGGCTATTTGAATCTCTGTCAGTATGGCGACGCCTATCGAACTTTGACCGTCTTAGAAAAAGAATACCGAGCGATGCTCATGAGTATCGACAATTACGAAAAGTCGATTGGGTCATTTTCGGATGGCCGGTACGGAACGATCAGGCGTTTTTTGGTGGGCTTTAATCAGCCTGGACGAATCGACCTAAAGGATGTCGATGGACTTCCAAGCCAAGTGATCCGTGAGATCGCTAGGCAAAAGGACTTTTTGAATCTCCAAAAGGCGCTCAATCGGCAAATCGATGAAAAAGCTGTTTATGCTAAAATCGGTTCTGATATCGATCGCAGCTTAAAAGATGCTCAAGCTAAAGTGACGCAATCACGCAAACGAGTGGATCAGATTAGAAAGAATATCGCTTCGATCCGACAAAAGCCGGCCCTTGAGCCGAACCGTGTTCCTTGGCAGTCGGAACTTGATTCTGAACTTTCTCGTTTGAACGATCGGTTTTTTTCGGTCGATCTTTTTAACGAAGCAAAAAAGTCAGTCATTCAATATAACAGAGAAGTGGTCGACGGAGCTGATCGTCGGGGCATCGAGCTAAAAAAGAAACTTGAGACTACTGTCGCTAATCGAATCACAAAAATTCGGACCGATCTTTCTCGGTTTATGGATAACAATGAGCTTCTTCGTTATGAAGTCTTTGCTGCGAGTGGCGAAAATATTCGATTCCAAGTTGCTGGTGGAGAAAAATCGAATCGCATTCCGGCGACGGTCATCCCAAAGTCAAAATCGCTTCAGTGGGATTTCGATGGAGAATACTGGGAAGATGAAATTGGTCACTACCGATCAAGTTTAAAAAACAATTGCCCCATCACAGGGGATGGGGCGCGCCGAAGTCAGGCGAGTCTTGAAGGGAATTAGTATGAGAAATTTCTTATCTTTCGATTCGGCTAATTGGGCCTTCCTCGCGGTAATTATTTGTGCTGTTCCGGCGATTTCGCTCGCTAGGACCGACGTCCCTGCGAAGCTCGAGCAACTGAAAGAAAATATTTCTGCTAGCCAAGCGAACCTCGATCAATATGAACAAGGCCTTCGAACAGTAGTTTCGAATTTAAGCGAAACGGAAAAGGCTTTAAAGACAATTGAAAAGCAAAAGGTTGCGATTCAGAAGCAAACTGGTCAATCAGCTAAAGATAAAGCCTCTGTCGAAGCCGCGAAAGTGGAGGTCGAAGGACATTTGCGCTTTGAGCGTGATCGGTTAGCAGCAGAGGAACGTCAAATTGAGGAACTCAAAATGGCGCTGGTGAAGTTAGAAGAAAACCGCCAGAAGCGAATAGCGAATATTGCAGTTTACGAAGAACGAGTTAAGTCAGTTGAAGGTGAGCAAGCAGGTTGGTCCGAACGTTCACAATCCGTGAATGAACTCGAGGCCGCGCTTCGCAACCAAGAAGAGCACGCGCGAGCCGAACAAAAACGTCTCACGGTAAAAAAAGCGGAGTACGAGGAAGAAATCGCAAAATGGAAGAAGCAAGTTCGAATCTCTAGCCGTTCGGTTGCAAACTTTAGTCGCCTGAAACCGCAATAAATGCGAAGGCGAACAAGCATTGCCGTATTTTACAATGAGTGATCACGCGCCTCAAGACGAGGTAACACTTCTTGAGGTGTACCGATGGCTTCGACTTGGCCTTGGTTCAGAACTAGAACCAGATCGGCGTCTGAAATCGTCGAAAGCCGATGTGCGATTATAACACTTGTCCGGCCCTTTCTGGCTCGTGCCGCCGACTTCTGAAGCAGAAGCTCTGTCTCAGAATCGATGTTTGCAGTGGCTTCATCCAAAATCAGGATCTGTGGATCAAATGCAAGGATACGCGCAAACGCAACAAGCTGCCGCTCGCCGATCGAGAGATTTGCGCCTTTCTCTTCGACTTCGGCATTCAGGCCACCGGGCCTCATCTGTAGGATTCTCGTTAACCCAGCTTCTTTCGCCGCCCACTCGATTTTTTCTATGTTGATAGAAGGGTCGCCAAGGCCAATGTTGTCTTTAATTGTTCCGCGAAACATGAATACGTCCTGCTGAACAACACCAATTCGTCGGCGAATTTGTTCTCGGGGAATCCGACTGAGCGGAAGCTGATCAAGAAAGATCTCTCCGCCTTGGGCATCGCGGAACTTCTGAAGGAGAGCAATCAATGTCGACTTGCCGCTGCCGGTACGCCCCGCCACCGCAAGCGTTTTACCTGCCGCTATGGAAAAGGATACATCATCAAGTGCCCAAGGTAGACTCTCGGAATATTTGAAGCGGACATTTTGAAAGCGAATTTCTCCTTGAAGCAAGGGAGGCAGGTTTAACTGACTTGCGATTTCGGGTTCAGATTCTTCCTCTAGCAAAGCAAATACGCGCTCACCCGATGAGATACTATTCTGAAACAGTTGGTATTTTTCCAGAATATTTCGAAGCGGATCGCCGAAGTCCTTTACGTGAAATATGAAACTTATCATTGCGCCCGTTGTAACCGCTCCGTCAAAAGTCAAAGCACCGCCGATGTAAAGAGCCGTGGCCACCGAGATCGCAGTGAATAGCGACACGGTCGGGTAGAAAAGGGCGTAGAGCGAGACGGCTCTTAGGTTTGCTTTTTTGTACTCTCCGGAAAGCGAATGAAATTTTTCTCTTTGACCTTTCGCCTGATTGAATAGCTGAAGGACTCGAACACCTGCGACAGTTTCCGCGACAAAGGCATTGATCGATGAAACATGTTTTTTCGCAATTCGCTGAGCGATCAAAATTTTGTCAGAAAGTTTGAAGGCCATAAAGACCATCGGAGGAGCTACAAGCAATGTTAGTAATGTCATCTTTATCGAGATCAATGACATAGCAAATGTGATCGTCAAAATTGAAACTAAGCTAGAGAACACACTGAGCAAGCCTTGGTTAAAGAGCTCTGTTAGACTGACGGTGTCGGATGTAAGTCGTGTAACGATTCTTCCGGTTGCTACTTTGTCAAAGTAAGCCATCGGTAAACTTTGTACGTGATCCACCAGATGGTCGCGGAGTCTAAAAAGAACGCGATTGCCGATTTTGGCAAACCAAGTTGAAATCCCAACCTGCAAGTTCATGAGGATAATTTCCAGCACAAAATAGGCAAGTGCAATTTGCATTAGAAGCTTCGAATCTTTGCCAATGATCCCATCGTCGATAGCTCGGCCAAACAAATAGACAACGAAGCGACCTATCACTGAGTGCGTTAGCACCAAGAGACAAACGGCAAAGCAAGCCATGAGATCGGGGCGAAAATACGGAAGAAGACGCAACAAGAGCCCCCGTATTCCCATCTTGGAAGAAAGCTGATCAGAGCTATCGATATCGCTTTCGAGATTCATGTGGTCACGCTCTCAGTTTCCATTGGTTGCGGCACTTCAAGCCCTTGAAGCATACAAAGAGTTCGGTAGGTAATGCTATGCTTGATGAGCTCATCGTGACGACCTTGTGCTTCAATTCGCCCATTGTTCAACACAAGGATTAAGTCACTTTCCTGAACTGCATTTATTCGGTGAGACACGACAATCAATGTCAGCAGTCGATCGCGCTTTCTTATTTCTTCCAGGTGCCCCAGCAGGGCTTTTTCCGTAGCGGTATCAACCGCCGAAAGGCTGTCGTCTAAAACTAGTATCGAAGCCGGCGCAGAGCTATTCGAACCGCTAACTGTGTCGGCTGAAGAAAAGCGCGAAAGACTGCGGGCCATCGTCATTCGTTGGCGCTGCCCGCCCGAGAGGTTGACACCCTTTTCGCCTAGCCACGCCTGGAAGGCCTTTGGAAGACGTTCGATCTCTTCGCGGATTCTAGCGGCGTCCGCAACTTCAATCGAGCGATCGTGGGTGGTTGTCAAAAGCCCTTCGGGCTGGCCGAAAAGAAGATTGGATTGAATTGTCCGAGCAAATAAAAATGGTTCTTGTAGTGTAACTGCCATGTTGCTGCGCCAAGATTCAACCGAATAGTCTCTCAAGTCTTTCTCGTTGACGAAAACAGAACCGACGGGAGCTTCGCGAATTCGGCAAATGATTTGAATCAGCGTCGATTTGCCGCTGCCCACTGGCCCAACAATCCCCACGCGATCGCCTTTTCTAATTTGGAAACTGACATCGCTAAGTGCCGGCAGTTGCGCATCGGGATAGGTGAAACTGAGTTTGCGGAAAGTCAGCGAATCAAAACTGTCCACGGTCAGTTGCCCATCGTCTTTAACCTCAGGCTTTGCAGAGAATACCTCTGCCATGCGATTGTAGCTAGATCTCGCTTGGCTCAGCATCGAAAGCCCCGAGCCGAGAGCGGCCATCGGCCAGATCATTCTTTTTATATACTCATGAAATGCAACGAAAGTTCCGAGCGTCACGGCGCCCGACAGAACGTCGGCGCTCCCCCATGCGAGAAGGATGACGCTGCCGGTGGCGACGCCTATTTGTAGAGCTGGTTCGAAGAACGCGTCGTACTTCGCCACGAGATTACAGGAAGTGGCGTAAAGATCTGAATAGTCGCGGTGTCGCTTTTGCCGATGCGACTCTTGCGCGAAACCTTTGACCACGCGAATCCCAGACACAAGTTCTTGTGTGTAACCACTGAGCTCCGCCAATCGGTCTTGATTGACCCGGCTGGCTTTCCCGATGCGGTCTTCCATAAATCGGATAACAAATGGAATGAACGGGAGCAGTATCAACGTTTTCCAAGTCCAGTCTACAGAGATAGAAAGCATGAAGGGGATGATGAAGACGATGAGAAAAACTCCGTCCATCAGAATCAGGAGTCCCGGACCGACTCCCATTCGAAAAGTATTTACGTCGTTGATCATTAAGCTCATTAATTCCCCAGTCGGATTTTTTTCGAAAAACCGAGGGCCTAGTTCTGTGTATTTGCGAAAAAGCCGATTGCGAAGATCGTCGGCCACAGAATGATGAAACCGACCGAAGTGGATTCGCCACTGGTGACGAAAGCTGACCGCTCCTAACATGAATAAAAGGTAGAGGCAGATCGCGCGAAGCAGCGCATCGGGTTCGCGTTGAGAGATCGCATCGATAGCTTTCATCAGGGCAAATGGTGTGAGAATATCGAAGAGGTTGGTCAATGCCAGAGTTAAGGTGCCAAGACTAAATGGCGCCCAGAAGCGGCGAATGTAACTGCGAACGGGCGCACGATCATTGATACGAGCATCGTTACGATCGGTAAACTGATTATATGGTTCGAGCAGAGGGGTTTTCAGAGCGTTCTGATTCATGGAAAAAGTTTTACGTTAAATCTTTGTTGGTTTAGCAGCCAATAGACGGGTTTAAACGAATTTAGCCTCATTACGTTTTCATTGGCCAGACCGATTTGACGCGGCTTGGTCGGGAGCTTTAGACCTCTTACCATGCCCGAGGTCGTGTCGCTATTTGGATTTTCCCAGTCGAACGTTTTCGGTGAACTTTTGGACCGGGCCTTAACGCCGTTAGATGACCCTGGATCACGGCTTTTTTACGTCAATATCTTGGCTTCATTTGTCATCGCTACTCTTTACTTCCTATTTTTCGCAAACAGGCCTGAGCCCGGAGCGCGTGGAAGAAGGCGTTTTTGGCGAAATCGCCTGGGGCTTCGATGGCGGTACTGGTGGAATCGCTCTTCGAAAGTAGACTATCAGCTCTTGATGTTGAATTCCGTGCTGAAAGTCGTCTTGTTCATTCCGCTTCTGAGTTTCGGATTTGAAGTTTCGCAAACGACGATCGCGTGCTTGTTGAAAGTTTTCGGTGATTTTCAAGGCATCCAGCCAACGACTCTGAAGTTAGGTTTTTTTACTTTGGCAGTTTTTGTTTGGGATGACTTCCTTCGATTTTTTCACCACTTTTTCATGCACCGGGTTTCCTGGCTGTGGCCCTTTCATGTGGCTCATCATTCGGCGCGGGTTCTGACGCCGATGACACTCTACCGAACACACCCGCTAGAGGCTGGCCTCGCGACCTTGCGCAACGGGCTTAGCTTAGGAGTGGCGACAGGCTTCTTTCTCTTTCTCTTCGATGGGCATTTTCACGTTCTCACGTTTTTTGGTGTGAATCTTTTAGGTCAGCTGTTTAATTTTTTCGGATCCAATCTTCGGCACTCACAAGTGCCAGTGAGTTTCGGTATTTTAGAGTGGATTTTTATCAGTCCTGCCCAACACCAAATACATCATTCAAAAGCTGATGAGGATTTTGACCGGAACTTCGGTGTATCGCTTGCGATTTGGGACCGAATTGTCGGAACACTTGTGTTATCTCGAGAGCGACGTTCGAAACAGGCATCCGGTCAGATGCGATATGGCGTCTCTGGCCCGTACTCGGGACAGTTTGTCCAGCTGGTATTTGGGCCCATTCTCAATATCGTATCAACCGGGTTTCAGGTGCTTTCCAACACGTCGAAGCGGTGGACGGCACCGTGGAATCTAGGCCAAAAATATAGCCAGAAGATTAACCAATTAAGTTTTGAAGCACGCAACACTCAACGGGACAAATAAATTCATGTCTAAATTTTTCGTCAATCTCTCTCTTTCTTTGTACGGGTTAGCGGCATCAACGTTTGCGTTTACGACATTGGCCCTGTCCTCTGCCGCGCAAGCAGAGCTTACCATCTATACCGATCGCCCTACGATTCGCGTTCAGTCGGTAGCGAACGACTTCACAGCGATGACAGGTGAAAAGGTTGTGATCGTTGAGCTTGCCTACCCTAAAATCCTAGAGCGCTTGAAGCTTGAAGGTGCAGCCTCGCCAGTGGATGTCTTGTTCGTAAAAGACATCGTCTACTTAGCTGACTTAGCAAACGGTGGATTCTTCCAGTCGATGGTTTCGCCATCATTGGTAACCGATGTACCGCAATACATGCGCGATCCAAAAAACCTTTGGACAGCGGTTACGACTCGCGGCCGAACGATTGTTTACGACTCAACACGAGTCAAAGCGACCGAGCTTTCGAGCTATGAAGATTTGGCCGAGGCCAAATGGGCCGGGCGTCTTTGCCTTCGTACATCGAACTCGGCCTATAACGAGGCCCTCGTCGGTGGACTGATCGAAACTCGCGGTGCTGCGAAAGCAAAACAAATTGTTGAGGGTTGGGTCGCGAATCTCGCGGTCGACCCTTTGGCTGGTGATACAGCGGTTTTGGAAGCGATCGCAAACGGGGTCTGTGACGTTGGAATTACGAACACTTATTATCTGGGACAGATGCTAGCGAAGAACCCTGCGTTTCCAGTGCGCGCTCACTTTGTCGACCAAGCAGTTGCTGGTCTAAGCGGTGGAGTGCTTGGCAACGGGACAGGCGCCGGCGTTGCCGCAACGTCGAAGCAATCTGTACTTGCAACGAAGTTCATCGAGCTTCTTTTGACTGATAAGTTCCAATTGGAAATGACCAATGCACAATTTGATTATCCTGCGAAGCTTGGACTGATGCCGGCAACACTTGTAAAAGATTGGGGAGCGATTCGCTTTAATGAAGCCAATTGGACGGCGGTGGGTTCCCGCGCTATGGAAGCGAAAGCCTTGATGCAGGCAGTTGGGTACAAGTGAGCAACGCCCGTCATTCGCGAAAATGCCCAGCGCCTCAGAGGAGTCCTCGTAAGGATAGCGAAATGCTTCCGATGGTTCAGCGATCTGCAGACGCCGAATTAGGAACGTCGAGGTCGATGTTTCTTTCGATTTTGCTGCACGGACTTTTGATTGTTGGCCTATTTGCGTTTGATGGTTTGACCTCCATGCCCTGGCGCCAGTTAGGAGCAGAAAGATCCGCTCCTCAGTTTCTCGAAGTCGAGATGTTATCTAGCCAACAGGACTCTCAAAAGTCTGTGCAAATGAAGCCGCCAGAAGCGGTGTCGGTTCCAAACCCAGATGTTCAAAAGCAGCCAGATGTGATCTCGTCTGAGCAAGCTGTCACCGAACAAAGTAATCCGGCAGGAAGCGCGACTGCGAACACTAACTCTGGCGGGGCAAATTCTGATGGCGCTTCCGTTACTACTGCTTCGGCGGTGAAGCTTGCTGATGCGGAAATGGTTTATCTGAACGACTTGCGCCAGCTTCTGGAATCGAAAAAAGAATACCCAATCGCTGCTAGGCGCATGGGCCATCGCGGTCGGGTGGTTGTTCGATTTGTGTTAGAGCGCGACGGTCGCGTACGCAAAGCGGAAATTGTTCAAGGCAGCCAATCAGAAATTTTGAATCGTGCGGCTCGCGGTCTGATCGGGCGCCTTCATGATGTGAAACCCTTCCCAAAAGAAGTCGCACTAACTGAATGGGCCGTCGTCGTTCCTATCGAATATCAGATGTGAGCCTCGCGGAAAATCAGATGAGAAGTTGGAGAACTGTTATGCGAAGTTTCAAGCAAGCCATCGGCAGAGTTAAAAATCTCGCTTCTGAATCAGCGTTGCGCGCCTTGTCGGCTGTTTTGCCAGGGATTTTGTCGGCGATTTTCACAGCGGTTCTGCTAGTGGGGTGCAGTGACTTCCTGAACAGCGACAAGTCGAAATCGACGAATGGTCCTGCCGTTGGCTTATCCGAAGGTACAAAACGACCAGACGTCAACCCGCTTCCACCGGGCTTCGAAGACCCCAATCAGGCGCCATTCACAGAAGAAAAAATGCTCGTAAATCTTGGGATCAACGTATTTGCGCCGGCCGCATCGGATTTCGCGATTGAAGCTTCTGTGTTGGAAAAACGAATTGCACGTGCTTGCCAAGCCGTCGCATCGACGAGTGACGGCGTGTCCGCCAATCCTGTTGGCTTGCCAGCGGAATGGGCCGAAGCCCAGACTCAGTGGAAGCGCGCAATGCTCGCGTTTCACCGTGCGGATAGCTTTCCGGTGGGTCCGCTATGGGATGACGACAAGAAACTTTCAATGCGAATCTACTCCTGGCCACTTTTTAATTCGTGCGGCATTGATAACGAAACGGTTCGCTTAAAGGACGGCATCGCTAGTTTGCCCTCAGATCTTCCAAACCCCGTGCGTGGTCTTGGCGCGCTTGAGTATTTGCTGTTCGAGTCCTCGATGGCTACCAAGTGCAATTCGCGGGCGTATCCGCAAGTGATCAAGTGGACGGCGCTGACTCAAGCGGAAAAGCGTCGTGATCGCTGTGCGCAAGCTTCGCGTTTAGCTGCAGATCTTTCGGAGCAAGCGAGGATTTTGTCTCAAGAGTGGGACCCGAAGGGTCGAAATTACACCCGTCGCTTTATTGATAAGTCGGACGCGAGATATCCAAACGCTCGAGCGGCCGCGAATGCGGTGACAGATGGTCTTTTTCAAATCGAAGCGCTGAAAGATCTTCGCTTGGCGCGTCCACTTGGTTTTCACAAAGATTGCGTTTCTCCGACTGGGAAATGTCCCCAGGATTCAGAACATCCATTCTCTGATTTTGCGCTAGAATCTGCTGGTGCGCGGCTGGCAGCCTTTGGCGATGCTCTTCGCGGTCAGTTCACAGGCGCGCAAGGCCCGACAAATGGCTTTGGTTTTGACGACCTCTTGATTTCCCATGGACACGCCGACATCGCTACAAAGCTTGGCGGTTTGGTTGATACCTCGCGCCAGGGGTTTAAGAAATTTGCGACTATTGTCGGCAGCGGTACCGGTACCGGTGTGGGAGGTCGCACATTTATTGCTGAAATCGACTCTATTTCGAAGGATGATTGTGTCGCTTCAACCTCTAGCGACCGGCGGGTTGAAATCTGCGCGCTCTTTCAAGATGTAAGGGCCGTGTCTACTTCCTTAAAAGCAGAACTTCTTGCGGTGCTTGCTCTCCGCTCGCCGCCAACTTACCAAGGCGACAACGATTAGAGCGTGT
Source organism: Deltaproteobacteria bacterium (assembly GCA_017302795.1). GTDB lineage: Bacteria > Bdellovibrionota > Bdellovibrionia > Bdellovibrionales > JAMPXM01. The sequence continues at coordinate 320,800 of JAFLCB010000003.1, forward strand.
GATGTTAGATTCTAAATCCGCTTATACTTTTCTTTTTGCATTCTTTATTTCCTTTGCTTTGGAGATCTCTTCAGGCGCTGAGGCGCAGATCGGCGCGCAAAATGTTTCAGTTCAGGCATCACCATCGGCAGTGACCTCGGGCCAATCGATTCTCGAAACGATTCATGTGCTTGGTGCTTCACGATTTGACTTGACTCAACCCACGGCCCCGACGCGCGTCTCGAAAAAGAAGCTTGAAGCTCTTCAGACGACGAACGTTGGCGAAGCTTTGAGGTCCGCACCCGGCGTTTACATCCGAGAAGAAGATGGCCACGGCCTAAGGCCAAACATCGGTATGCGCGGAACTAATCCTGATCGTTCGAAAAAAATCGTCCTTTTGCAGGATGGGGTTCTCGCCGGTCCTGCGCCGTACTCTGCTCCGGCTGCCTACTACACACCGTCGATGTTTCACACGTCTTCACTGGATGTGATGAGTGGCTTTACGTCGGTCCATCATGGACCGAATTCCATCGGTGGCGCGATCAATTATCTGACTCCTGATTTGCCAGATTTTGCTGTAACGAGCCTCGGTCCTGTCGGTTCGGCGTTCGATCATGCTTTTGATTTTTCTTATGGCTCGTTCGAAACCGCAAAGTTGAAAGCAGTGACTCGTGGAGCGCTTGAAAGTGTCTGGGGTAAGGCCATCGCGTACCACTTGCAAGTTGCAGGAATTCAGTCGAAGGGTTTTAAAGTTCTAGATGGCGGCGGTGAAACCGGCTTCACGCAAGGTGATATTTACGGGAAGTTTCGACTAGGGAAGCCACTGACCTTTTCATTTGGCTTAGCTAATGAAAATTCAAAGGAAACTTATTTAGGCTTATCCGAGGCCGATTTCGGATTGTCGCCCTATCGCCGTTACCGTGCATCGGCAGCGGATGAAATGATTTGGAATCATTGGCGCGTACAAGCCGACCATGAAACCAGTTTTGAAAATGGCATGACTGCGATCGCCTCTGTTTATCATCGTCGGTTCCGAAGAGACTGGTACCGACTGGATCGTTTTCGCGGCGCTACAGCGCCGAGTTTGCGCGAGACGCTCAACAATCCGTCGGGGAATCCCTTGTTTTACGAAATCTTGCGTGGGGCCGATTCATCGACCGTGGGAAGCGACGGTCAGTTGCAAGTTTTTAGCAATGATCGCAGCTATCAGTCCGAAGGCGTGCAGCTTCGACTTGTCGGAGAAATCGGTGGGGATTCCGAAGACTATTCTGGTGGAGATTCCAGTCTTGCGGGCCAGGACGGTGTCGGCACCTCTAGTGCCACTCGCGGCGCGCGAATCAGGCATTCCTACCAAGGGATGGTGCGCCTTCATCGCGATCGCATCGACCGCGATCACACATATGACTTTTATGAAATGGCGCAAGGCCAGTTAAATCGGACTGCGACGCCGACTCAGCGAGATCGTTTGAACAGTGAAGAGGCGATGGCGCTGTTAGTTAGTGGTCAAGATGATATTTCGATGGGGCCTTGGGTATTGACCGCTGTTGGCCGCATTGAAAGCGTCGGATTTAAATTTGTCGACAAACTAACGGGCGCAGAAAAAGTTCGGTCAGATTTCGTTGTCGTTCCGGGGGCAGGTCTTCTTCGAACGTTTGGTGAAGATTTTTCTGCGCGTTTCAGCGCCAACCGCGCTGTTACGGTCACAGGTCTTGATATTTCTGGATCGGAAAATCGAGAAGAAGCCATGAACTATGAATTGGGTTTTCGATATTTTGCTGGGGAGCGCGATCTTCAGGCGGAAGTGACTTTCTTTTACAATGATTATGCGAATCTCACTGGCACCTGCACGGCTTCTTCCGGGTGCGCGTCTGCGGCCTTGGATTCACAAATCAGCGGCGGTAAAGCACTGATCACGGGTGTTGAGGCGCGTGTGGCTGAAGGTATTCAGCTAGGTAAAATGTGGTTACCGATGGAACTTGGTGTGACGATATTGTCAGCGACTTTTCAAAACAGTTTCACTCCTTCGACTCCTGCGGATTGGGGCGCTGGGCCCGTCGCTACTGGCGATCCGTTGCCTTACGTTCCAACGGCCCAGTATCGCGCAAGCGTCGGCGCTGAATGGAAAACGTTGAGCCAAGAACTCCAAGTGACTTATCAGTCCAAAACTTTTGATCAGAGTGCAGCGAGTGGCCGAGTCGAAATCCCTGCCTTCGGTACTGTCGATTATTCAGCAAGTACGAAAGTTGCCGACAAACAAACCGTAAAACTGAAACTCGATAACATTCTGGGCCGCGAGTACGCCGTCGGTGCGCGCCCCTTCGGTCTCCGCCCCGGCAAACCGTTTTCCATCACCCTGGGGTACCTCCTACATTTTTGAAATGCGCCGCGACATTTTGTCCGGCGTAAGGATTTCGATAGGTGGTCTCAATTCTGCTTTTTTATTTAAGTCGACGGACAAGCTTGCGCATCTTTTGATGGCCTTCGCGCTAATGAGAAAAGCTCGGCCAATTCATCCTGAAATTCCCTACCACCTTTGCGCACGCACAAATGAGCGAGTCAACTTCGGTCCGCCGCTCGAGATTGTCTGGACCTGCATGGAAAACTACCTTCACTTTTTACATTTTGTTTATGGCGTAAAAATTCACTCATTTGTTTTGATGCCGAATCACTTTCACATGATCGCAACTTTCCCTTTGGCGAACTTCGGAGCGGCAATGAACTACTTCATGCGCGAAACAAGTCGTGAAATTTCGCGTGCGGCTGGCCGAGAAAATCATCTTTATGGAACGCGTGTTTATCGCTCGGCACTATCTTCGTTTCGGTACTTCACGCATGCCTACAAATACGTCTATCGAAATCCAGTGGAAGCGGGGCTGGCGATGAGAGTAGAGTATTACTCTTTTTCAACGCTTCAGAGTCTTCTTGGTCTTAAACATGGGATGACCCCGCTAGAAGAGGACACTTTGCTGTTTGATGATGTTGAATTTCAATTGAATTGGCTTAATCGCCGCCCGGATGTTGAAAACCGAAAGGCCGTAAAAAATGGATTGCGAAAGCCGAAGTTTGAATTGGCATTGAATCGAAAAAACCGACGTCCTAATGAACTTGAGACAGGTTGGTATTAAAAAAAGCGCCGCGATTTTGCCGCGGCGCTATACCAAAATGTAGGCGGTACCCTAGAGTTTTTCTACTGAGAGTTTGCCGTTGGTAGTTGCTTTTGAGGACATGGTGCTGACGGGTTTCGTCGCTTTCATGACGGCAGATTTCATCTCAGCCAATGTGGCTTTAGGATGATCAGCGAGGTAGAGAGCGGCGGCGCCGGCGACGTGTGGCGTAGCCATCGAAGTACCATCCCATGTTACGGTCACTCCGTACTGCGGGAGGTCGATGACTTTGTCGCTGTAACCGTTGCCAACTATTGTTGAATAAATGGCAACTCCTGGCGCGCCCATGTCGACCGACGTAGCGCCCCAGTTCGAGAAGCCACCAAGTGCGTCGGCTTTATCAAGGGCCGCAACAGAAATGATGTTCTCGTGTGGGTAGCTAGCGGGATATGCCGGAGCTTTGCTCGTGTCGTTGTCGTAACCTTTGCCTTGCGCATCGCCATTACCAGCGGCGGCAACAAACAACTGACCTGCTAAGCGCGCTTCTTCGATGACATCGCGAAGTGCTTGATTGCCGGCAGCATCTTCAGGATCTTCTCCTGAAGAGCCCCATGAGTTCGAAGAAACTCGAACGCCCATTTTGATCGAATACTCGATCGATTTGATCGCGCCTTCCGTCGACCCCTCGCCTTTTTCGCTTAAGAAACGAAGAGCCATGATTTTCGCTCGTGGCGCGACACCGGCAACTCCTTTGCCGTTTTCACCTCGGGCTGCAACGTTACCCGCACAGTGAGTACCGTGGCCGGGGTTTCCACCACCGAACAAGAGATCCGTCGGCTCGACGCTGAGATCGAAAGGTTTGTTGTCGTTCGTGACAAAATCCCATCCGATCACGTCATCGATATAGCCATTGAGATCGTCATCGACGCCGTTCGCCGCTTTGTCTTTCCCTTGGGCATCGAGTCCCGATTCGCCAGGGTTTCTCCACATATTGTCGATAAGATCTTCGTGCGTGTAATCAACGCCCGAATCAAGAACGGCGACAACGACGCCTTCGCCCTTTGCGCCTTTCCATGCGTTCTGAACTCCGTTATCGATCATGCCCCATTGATTGTTTGCCAAGCCATCGGCGCCGGATCCGGGCTTCGTCGCGTTTGGAATTGCCGGATTGTCGACTTTTGCTTTTGAGGGAACGCCCGCAAGAACTTGCTCGATAGTGCGACCATCTTGCGCTTTGAAGCCAGAAGACTTCATCGCTTGAGCAAGGGCTTCGCGTTGGACCGCGTTTTCAATCCGGTAGTTGTTGAGATGGCGGATCGGATAGTTTGGCTGAACCAGCTGGACACCGCTCATGGCCTTCAGCGCTTGCATCGTCAAGCGGCTAGATTTCACGGGCGACTTGATGGAAACCCAGCGGGTCCCATCGCGAAGTGCACCAGTGATTGTTTCAACCGTCCCGCCAGACGACTTCGTCATGGTAGTTAAAGATTGCGTGAACGCCGATGACTTTGAAGCATCGACTTTTACCAGTATATCGACAGCTTGGCCGCCCGCTTCAGCGGAATGAATAGAAATGGTCGTTGCTAGCAAGCTGCCCAATACAAGAGCAGATGCTTTAGAAATAGCTGACATGTCCCCTCCCTAGAGTGACTTGAAAACAGGCAGACACCCTCCGTTTCTGCCGGTTTCAGTTCGAACACCTAGCGATCCTTGCTAAGTGTCCGTCAGGCGCTTCCATGCGATCTGATGAGTACTGACTAAAGTACGTAGATTAAAGTCTAGGCACTCGCGTTTGATCGCGTCCATCGATATTCCGTGAAAAATGATATTTTTTCGAGCACGCGCGACGCGTTGCTGCGAGGGCTCTGTGCACCTTGGCACTGGGTTTAACCTGATGCTACTAATCCTACCACAAGTGCTTAAAACCTTTGGCTGTTCAAGAAATTTCGAGCGGGTTTGCAGGCAATCATCACGAAACTGGAAATGGTTTGGAAATCGGGATGTTTGCGTTCAATCTCTACTCGAAAACTAATCGAGAATGGCATTCTGTTTGCGACTTTAGCGCCAGATTTTAGGCCGAGTTAACGCGATTTTTTTGACGGGTTTTTTTTGGAGGAAGCCGTGAGCGACTCTCAAATTTCAAATGGAATTCACCCACAGAATTCACAAACATTGGTTGCGAACCTCGCCGATAAGGCGATGGATGAGATGGCAAAGAGCTTCGCCTTCACAACTCGGTTAGACGACATTGTTGCGTGGGGTGCGAAAAATGCGCTGTGGCCGCTTCCGTATGGTACCGCGTGTTGCGGGATCGAACTGATGTCGGTGATGGGACCAAAATACGATCTCGCTCGTTTTGGAGCGGAGGTTGTTCGCTTCTCGCCTCGCCAAGCAGACTTACTCTTGGTGGCTGGCACGATCACAGAAAAAATGGCGCCGGTCTTAGTTCACATTTACGAGCAAATGCTGACCCCAAAATACGTGATCTCGATGGGAGCCTGTGCCTCGAGCGGCGGTTTTTATCGTTCGTATCACGTTCTTCAGGGAATCGACAAAGTAGTTCCAGTTGATGTGTTTGTGCCCGGCTGCCCGCCGACGCCAGAGGCTGTTCTCGATGGAGTGATGACGCTGCAGCGGATGATTGCTGAGCACACTCCTCGCCCATGGGCCGAAGGTTGGAAGCGACCTTCTTTCATTAAGCCAATCACGTAATTTTGGAGACCGTCATGGAAACAGTGAACACAACATCGAGTCCACTTGAGAGCTTAAAGCGCGACTTCGCGTCTGGTGAATCGTCGGTGGAATCTTTTGCGAATTCTTCAGCGGCTTATGGCAGCTTGAAGTTTTTGACGACCAGTACTGGCGACGACGTTTTAGAAGTGGACAAGGACAGCGTTCCTGCCGTCTTCCAACAGTTCAAGGATTCCGGCCGGTTTGATTTTTTAATGGATGTAACAGCTGTCGATCATTTGAATCAAATGGCTGGTCGACAAAAGCGATTTGATGTCGTGTACCATCTGTTCTCTTCGAAAACTTACGCACGTCTGCGCGTGAAGGCGCAAGTCGGTGAGGGAGAGGCGATCCCTTCGATCTCGCCAATCTATCGCGCCGCTAACTGGTTTGAACGCGAAGCTTACGACATGTTTGGCATTCATTTCTCTGGCCACCCAAACTTGACGAGAATTTTGGTTCACCACGAATTTGTCGGTCACCCATTGAGAAAAGATTACGATGCCGATCATCAGCAACATTGCTCCTCGGCGATGCCGCTGCACTTTCTTCCAGATCCAAATTTCAAATCAGAGGGGCGTCAACTCTTACCGTTGAACATTGGTCCGTCACATCCAGCGACACACGGAACACTTCGAGTGATGGCTGAGGTTGACGGCGAAACAATTGCACGCGCGAACGTGGAACTCGGTTTTTTACATCGCTGTTTCGAAAAGATGGCAGAAACCCATCCCTATAACCAAGTGATTCCGTACACCGATCGCTTGAACTACTGCTCGGCGCCGATGAACAACATCGGTTACTGCAAAGCTGTCGAGCGTCTTTTGGGTGTCGAAATTCCCGCTCGCGCGCAAGCGATGCGAATTGTATTGGCGGAACTTTCGCGCATCATCGATCACTTTGTTTGTATCGGTGCGAACGCGGTTGATCTCGGCGCATTGACCGGCTTCTTTCATTTGTTCACCTATCGCGAGATGGTTTACTCGCTCTTTGAAAAACTTTGCGGTGCTCGTTTGACGGTGTCTATGACCCGCATCGGCGGCATGGCGCAAGACGCTCCCGAAGGTTGGTTCGACGACGTTTTGGAAACGTGCAAGAAAATCAGCGAAGGTGTCGATCAGTTGGATGGTCTTTTGACTGGCAACAAGATCTGGCAACAGCGCACGCAAGGAGTCGGTAAGATTTCGGCTGAAGACGCTATCGCGTGGGGATATACGGGGCCTTGTTTGCGCGCAGCAGGCGTTGGTCTTGATCTTCGCAGAGCACAGCCGTACTACGGCTATGATCAGCTCGATTTCAAAATTCCTGTTGGAACGACAGGCGACGTTTTCGATCGCTACTTGGTCCGCGTCGCTGAAATGCGTGAATCGCTAAAGATCATCGAGCAGGTTTGCAAAAACATGCCGAGTGGCGATTACACCATTCGAGATAAATCGATTGTGCTACCAGAAAAGTCGGAAGTTTATGGAAACATCGAAGGCCTCATGAATCACTTCATGTTGGTGATCAAAGGACTTCGTCCACCTGTGGGCGATCTCTATGATGCGACGGAAGCAGCGAACGGTGAGCTGGGTTTCTACTTGGTCAGCGACGGTAGCGGACGACCGTACCGATTAAAAGTTCGCCCTCCATGTTTTGCTATTTATCAATCGTTTCCGGATCAGATCACTGGCGGTCTCTTAGCTGACGTGATTGCGATTTTGGGTTCGATGAATCTTATTGCCGGTGAACTGGATCGCTAAAGAGGACGATGATGTTTAAACTCTCCGATGAAGGCTTGAAGTACGTAAAAACTGAACTGACTCGCTACGAAGCGAAGCAGTCGGCAATCATTCGCTGTCTGTACCGCGCTCAAGACGAGAACAACGGTTGGGTAAGCCAAGAAGTTATCCAACACCTTTCGGAAGTGATGGAAATACCGGCCGCACAGATTGAAGAAGTCGCAACGTTCTATACAATGTTCAACAAAACACCGGTCGGAAAGAACCACATTCAGGTCTGCGTGACGCTGACGTGCGGGATGCTTGGTGGCCGGGAGCTTTGTGATTCGATGATGAAGGAAGCTGGCTGTAAAAAAGAAGGCGAAGTTTCGCCCGATGGCCTTTTCACATTTTCGAAAGTGGAATGCCTTGGCAGCTGTGACACAGCGCCAATGCTTCAAGTAAATCGCGACTCTTACATCGAAAACCTGAACACGGAAAAAGGTGTCGAACTTGTTCGAAACCTACGTTCGAAGGCGCGGGGGCACTGACCAACAATGGCTGAAATAAAATATCTTTCCGAACATTACAGCAAACCAGAGTTTAAAACTTTAGACGGTTACAAAAAACACGGTGGCTACGAGCAGCTGGCGCGCGCGCTTAAGATGGAACCGCAAAAGATCATCGATGAAGTGAAGGCCTCCGGCCTTCGCGGACGCGGTGGTGCGGGATTTGCGACGGGTGTGAAGTGGGGATTTTTGCCAAATAACGGCGAACCACGCTACTTGCTTTGCAACGCCGACGAATCTGAACCTGGCACGTTCAAAGATCGCCTGATGATGGAACGTGCGCCTCATCAGCTGATCGAAGGAATGCTGATCTCGGCTTTTGCGATCAAATCCAAAAAGGCTTACATCTACATCCGCGGTGAATACATGGGGCCAGCTGCAATTTTGGAAAAGGCGATTGCAGAAGCCAAAGCGGCCGGCCTTATTGGCAAAAATATTCTTGGTTCTGGCTTTGATTGTGATTTGGATCTGTACCTCGGTGCTGGCGCCTACATCTGCGGCGAAGAAACCGGGATGATTTCATCGCTTGAAGGCCTAAAAGGTCAGCCGAAACTGAAGCCGCCATTTCCTGCGGTGCAGGGCTATTTGCGCAAACCCACGATCGTTAATAACGTCGAAACTTTGGCGGCCGTTGTGCCGATCATTCGCGACGGTGCTGCCGGTTACCGCAAGTACGGTACGGAAAAATCCGCTGGCACGAAATTGTTTTCGATCTCTGGAAACGTTAACAAGCCAGGCACTTACGAAGTTCCGCTTGGATATAAGTTGATGGACCTCATCAATATCGAGTGTGGGGGATTAAAGCCTGGTCGCAAATTAAAGGCCGTTGTTCCTGGTGGCTCGTCGGCACCGGTGATCACGGCAGAAGAATGTGAAAAAGCGACTCTTGATTACGAGTGCCTCGCACAAATGGGCACCATGCTGGGTTCTGGCGCGATCATCGTGATCGATGATTCGAACTGCATGGTCGATGTTCTTTCAACTATTTCGCACTTCTATCACCATGAATCTTGCGGTCAGTGCACCCCTTGCCGTGAAGGCACCGGTTGGATGGAACGTATCATTCACGGCATCGTCCACGGTCATGGCAATGAAGGTGATTTAGACCTTCTCATTAAAATTGCTGACAATATGAAGGGGCGCACTATCTGCGCACTTTCCGATGCGGCGGCTCTGCCTGTTTTGAGCTTCGTTACGAAGTTCAGATCAGAGTTTGAATATTTCATTCGAGAAAAGAAATCCCAGGTTCGCGGAGGGCAGATCTATGCACAGCTCCACCACTAATGACGTTCAGAAAAAAATGGTGACGATCACCATCAATGGTAAAGAGGTCGAGGTGCCGGAAGGCTCCACGATCATCGAAGCGTTTTATCAGAACAAGCAAGACATTGCCCACTACTGTTGGCACCCAGGACTTTCGATCGCCGGCGTTTGCCGTTTGTGCATGGTGGAGATCGAAGGAAACCCAAGACTGCAGATCGCCTGTAACACGCAAGTGATGCCGGGGATGAAGGTCAACAATCAGTCCGCAAAAGTAAAAGATGCGGTGAAGTGGGGACTTGATTTCCACTTGATCAACCATCCACTTGATTGCCCGATCTGCGACCAAGCTGGTGAGTGCGGACTTCAAGATCAGTACATGAAGTACGGCCAGTACGATTCGGAAATGGGCGAAGGCAAAGTCAAAAAACATAAAGTCGTAGATCTTGGACCCCGCGTGGTTCTTGATAGCGAACGTTGCATTTTGTGTTCGCGTTGCGTTCGCTTTACCGATGAAGTTTCAAAAACTAACGAGCTAGGTATATTCAATCGCGGTGACCGCGCCGAAGTCGGAACGTTCGACGGAAAGCCTTTAAACAACAACTACTCGCAGAACGTGGTCGATATTTGCCCGGTGGGCGCACTGACGTCGAAGGACTTCCGCTTCCGTCAGCGCGTTTGGTTCTTGAAAGACGCAGAGACCATTTGCACAGGTTGTAGCACCGGTTGCAGTGTGAAAGTGTATCACAACAAAGAGGGTCTGTTCCGTGTGAAGCCGGTTTACAATCCCGCCGTCAACGGCCACTGGATGTGTGATCAAGGTCGCGATGTTTATAAGTTTGTTAATAAAGATGCTCGTTTGCTTGATGCGAAAGTCGTATCTGGGGGAAAAACGGAACACATGCAGGCGACGGAGCTTGCGAAACGTTTGGGAACGACGCTGAAAGGTGCCGGAAAGTCAGTGGCGCTTGTATTGACGGGAGCCTACACCGTTGAAGAGTACGATGCGATTTTGAACTACTTCAAATCAGAAGTTCAAACTTCGAACGTGTACCACTGGATCAATAATCCCGAAAACTTCGACACGTTTGACGGGCTTCTCTTGCGCGGCGATCGCAATCCAAACACCAAGGGCCTCGCCGAGGCGCTCAGCAAAAATGGATTCAACGGTACTTGGAAAGAACTTACAGACGGGATTAGCACCGGTTCGATAAAAACAGTTGTTGTCGCTGGGCCAGAAAACATCGCTCTTTTCCCAGATCTCAAGGCGAAAGTTTCTGAATTGGCGCGAGCAGCAAAACTGATTTGGCTGGGGGCCGCAAAGAGTGCGGATCTTGAGGCGTTAACCGGCGACGTCGCGCTGCTGCCGACCAAGTCTTACGTGGAAAAGTCAGGTACCTTCGTGAACCATGCGGGTCTTCGGCAGACTGTTAAGCGAGTAACGACGATCGTGCCTGGCGCTTTGTCGCTGACAGAAGCGGTAGCGGCTATGAAAGGCGAAGATGTATTGGCGCAGCCAAAGCAGCAAGCAGGTGTCGCGTCGCCAACGGTGGGCGCGGGACGAGTGAATAACGAGTTTACTTTGACACGAGGAGTTTGGTGATGGCGAGCCAGTCTGGATCTTCATCGATCGCGCGCCCGGTAGTGATTGAGCAGGTCAAGCGTCCTGAGGCCAGTAGCAACTGGTTTCTTCCAGGGATTTTACTAGGCCTTGTGCTGACAGGAAAAAACTTAGTTCTCAATCTGGTTGAAGCGATCTTGGCGACCTTCGGGATCGTCAAAAGAGACAAGATGCCAACGGTGAACTATCCCGAAGAAAAGTACGAGTATTCACCGCGTTTCAAAGGCAACCATGTTTTAACGGTGAAAAAAGATGGTTCGCTTCGCTGCACGGCCTGTATGTTGTGTGCCACGAACTGCCCAGCTGACTGCATCAAAATCGTTGCAAGCGAGCACGACGACCCATCGGTCGAAAAGTTTCCTATCTCTTATGAAATCGACATCCTTCGTTGTGTTTTCTGCGGGTTCTGCGAAGAGGCCTGCCCGGTGGATGCGATTCGCATGGGCCCAGAGTGGCAAACACCTGGTTTAAATGGATCCGAATTTCAGTACGATATTAAACAACTCGCATATCGTCCGCAGCTAAAAGGTGGAATCGTTTCTGTGCTCGATGAAAAAGAGCGACATGAAGCAGGTATCTAAAGCGTGATTCAATCGGCGCTGGATGTGTCTTCGGCTTGGTACCAGGTTTGCGACGAGATTCGTTCGCAAACAATGGGGTTGAACCTTGCAAATGCCGTCTGGATTTATCCTTCACTCGAATCCGCTCTTATTGAATTATCTTTTCTGCTTGCTGATCGCGAGCGTGAAACTGGTGGCGTCCGAAACATCGTGGTGTACCCGCGTTCGAGCGATCCGGCGCTTGAGGCAATGGCCTCCCATTTGAGCTCTGCTGGCCTCGACAATCGGGCCTTTTCTGAAAAGGATTTTGCGGATTCCGGAGTATGGGTTCCAGCCGTAAAGGCTTCTTGTCTTTTAGTCGCGATGGCCGACAATGACCGATTCTCCGGACGAGTTCGAAATTTGTCAGGGGTGCTAGATGCCGTTTTCGCGGCAGGAAATAAAATTCCGTGTTTGCGGGTTTCCTTCGAGTCGCGCGCCTTCGAGAAAACAAAGCCGAAGCCGTTTGAGATTTTCATAAATGTTCAGGTGAACGGCGCTGCGGTTGTATTGCTGGGCGATCGATTTCGCCTGAATCCTCGAATTGCTCCGTTCGCGATGACACATGCAAGCCTTCGCGAATATATGTCGTCTCTTGCCCTTTCTGCCGGGAGCATTGACCGAAGCAAGGTCGAAGAGTTTGAATCCATTCTGCCCCCCTCTTTTCGGCCCGTGTTCGCTCCAGGCGACTCTCGGTTGTTGGATCGAGCGATGTGGATCGCCAACGGCATTGATGGCTCGTTTTTGAGAGATCGAATCTTACAAATTGTTGAACGAGATTTTAATGCTTTCAAACAAGTTGTTGAAATTGGCCTTGGAACTCTCAGTGGATGCTGGGGGGCAGATGCCAATCTGTCGAACGACTTTGCAATCGCCGACGAGCGGCGGCAAGATTGGCTGCGGTCTCGAGGAATGGACCCGCTCTCCATTCGTGGAACGATGGTCTTATCCAGTCGGGCGATTGAAACTATAGGAAAAGCTGGTTGGCAGAAGGTTATGGCCGAAGCCGCCAAGTAATTTTAGCTTGGCTTATCCCGACCGACAAAAGAGCCGGTCGACGGTGCCGCTGCAGAAGAAAGCTTCGAAGAGCGCTTCAAGCCTGGTGTTGACATCGATTTTGTGAACTGAGAATTGCCAAGCGCCGTTCCTCGAATATCTTCCACGAAATCTAGATAGCTTTGCGGCGGATCAATTACACGCAGGCCCAGGCTATAGTCGGAAAGATCTGCGCGGCGCAAAGTTGTTTTCACAATGATGGATTGTTCTTGGCGAAGTTTTATTTCCACCTGAATCTCTTCGTCGATTGCTGGTGGCACATTCTTTTCGATCAGGATGACGCGCATGCCACCACTTGAAAGGTCCACTAGACGCCCTTTTCTAACAAGCCCGAACGAATCGTTTAACACGATCTCTTCGTCTACCTTGTACCGTCTTGCGGTGCGGCCGGCGACGTCCATATCTACTTTAAAAAGCCACCGATATTCATCGGTGTCCGGATAAAGAGAAGAAAAGTTCTTTCTCCATTCGAACGGCGCTTGGGCCAAGAGCGGCGTGCGATTGACGTAAATTTCCTCTAGCACGATTGCAGCTTTCGGGTGAATGCCCGGCTCGGGCGCTGTCGGCAATTTAAAAACATTGAAGACATCAGAGTTTACCATAAGAAAGTCTTCTAGATTCCATTTGGCCGGCAGCTTGCGATAGCTCGATCGCATAAACTTTGGGAACTCATGAATATCCAACCACATGGGAATAGCGTCAGCATTGGCCGCATATCGGTGTTTCTTGGGCGGAGAATTGCCGACGCGCTTGAACCCGAAAACGGCTTCGTAGAAAAATTCTGTCGCCGGCTGAACCGCGATGACGATGCGGTCGGCTTTAACAGAGCGGGTGCACAGCTGATAAACGTAGGCCAGCATCGGAAGTAAAACTTCTTCGATTTTGCCTGCGCGGCTATCGTGAAGTGCGAGAGATCCCACTTCCACCAATCTCCCATTTTCAATCGACGAGAGATCGAAGGTTTCTTCGATTGGGAGATTAGTTTCAGTGCGTTGATGAACTTGAATTGTTCCCAGAACTTGCTTTCCGATCCGTGCGATGACCACAGCCGTCGATGGAAGAACGGAATAAAGCGATAGCCGCATGCTTCCAGGCGAACCTTGAATGATTTTCCGCCGCAAATAGGAGTTGTGAAGAAGTCTCGCGCTATCCATGATTTGCTCTGCATCTTCGGCGAGTTGAACCGATAGACCCGCCTGTAGAGGTGCCGTGAGATTAACGCCTCTAAGGATCGACATTCTTTTCTTGCGAAGTTTAAGCCAACGGAACATACAGCAGAAACCACCTGGACCTTGGGCAAGGCATCGGAATTAAAGTTATTTGGTTCTCAAAAGTTAACATTGCGTAAGCTTGGTTCGAAGCCTTCTCGAAACAAACTAGACTGAACGAATAGAATCTCAATTTGAGACATTGCCATCTCGCTCAAATCCCTCCGAACATAGTTTTTCAGATTTTTTTAGACCTTTTACTAAGAAACCCAGACTTCGATCGTATTAACGATAAGACCTGGCGCGAATTTGTGAAGGCGTCAGAAAGGCACCCGGTTGAGTCAGTCTGAGTGGTTGAAAAAGCAGGTCAGAGACCATGAAGGTCCTCTTTTGTCGTATGCCTGTCGGATTCTCCCTCGGGAGCAGGCACGAGAAATCGTGCAGGAGGCGTTTTTGAAAATCTGGAAGGAAGATGCCAAGGCCTTAGCGGGACGAGAGAAACAGTGGCTATTCACCGTCGTCCGTAATCATGCATTCGACGTTTTAAAGAAATCAAGGCGTGATGTTTCGGATGAGACGGCACTCGCTGCACATGCGGATCCGGCGCTAAGGGCCGACGAAAAAATCGAAGAAAAAGAAAAAAACAACCAGTTGCTTGAACGAATGAAGCGACTGTCTAAATCACAGGAGGAAGTCATCAAGCTCAAATTCATTGATGGATTTGGGTACAAAGAAATCAGCTCGATCACAGGACATTCGACCTCGTACGTCGGTGTTCTCATCCATGAAGCCATCAAGATTCTCAAAACGGAAGAGGGTCAGATATGAACAAGAAATCAGATCCAAAACTAACAGCCTTCGCACTCGGTGAGCTCGAAGGAGAAGAGGAGATTCAGATGGGCCAAATGGTAGAGAAAGATCCAGATCTAAAAGCGGAAGTGGAATCGATAAAAGCACTCGCAAAGTCTTTGGAAACAGAACTCGGAAATGCGTCGCCCGAGCGCCTGGATCCATCCGAGCGCGAGGCGATCTTTAACAAAACTGTCGATCGTCCAGCGGCTTGGTGGAAGTCGAAAGCGGTATTGTTCCCAGCAAGCGGACTTTTAGCTGCGTTGTTTCTAGGCGTATTGATTGTTCCACAGTTGCAGCAGCAAATTTCGACGTCACAAATTCCCAAAGGTGGCCAGGTAGCTGTGCGTGAGGTGAAACCATTAACCACGTTCGGTTCGATTGCAACAGCGCCCGTCACGACAGGCGAAACAAATTCTGAAATAGCACCTGCGGAAAGTCTCGCAAAGGTTGCAGCAGAAATCGCTCCACAAGAATCGATCGATGACAAAGCCGCCGTGGCGATGACCGAAGAAGAGCCGGCATACAAAGATCAAAGCAGTCAGGTCAGTCAGCTGGCAGCACCCTCGGCCCCGAGCAGGATGAAGAAGTCAGAAGTCGTCGGTCGTCTTTCGCGCAGTGGCGATATGGGCATGGGTATGGCGAGCAATATGGCGATGCGAAGACCAACACCCGAGGGGATGGCAGAGCCAATGGCTACAGATGTTGAACACAACACGGAGGCCTACAGTCACATAGCAGAAAACGAGTTTAAAAAGGTCCAAGACCAGCCTTTGTCGACGTTTTCTATCGACGTGGATACGGCGTCATATGCCAACGTCCGACGCTTTTTAAATTCGTCACAGCTTCCTCCGGTAGACGCAGTTCGCATCGAAGAAATGGTGAACTATTTCCGCTACCAGTACACAGCGCCAAAGGGCGGAGCATCGTCTCAGCCGTTCTCGGTCAGCATGGAACAAAGTGCTGCGCCTTGGAATCCGCGACACAAGCTTGTCCGTATCGGGCTAAAAGGCCGTGAAGGAAATCTTGAATCTCGTCCAGCTAGCAACTTGGTCTTTTTAATTGATGTATCTGGATCGATGGAAGATCCCTTGAAGCTTCCGCTTCTCCGAAGTGCCTTTAAACTTCTCGTCGAGCAAATGCGAGCGAAAGATCGAGTGGCGATTGTCGTCTATGCTGGCAGCTCGGGCGTTGTTCTTCCATCGACGCCTGGAACAGAAAAAGAAAAAATCATGAGTGCCCTTGATCGCCTTCAAGCTGGAGGTTCGACAAACGGCGCATCAGGAATTCAAGAGGCCTACGATACGGCAAGAAAATCGTTTATCAAAGGCGGGGTGAATCGAGTCATTCTCGCAACAGATGGTGACTTCAACGTAGGAACGACAAGTGAGGGCGAACTTGTCCGTTTGATTGAGGAAAAAGCGAAGACCGGCGTATTTCTTTCTGTCCTAGGATTCGGAATGGGGAATTACAAGGATAGCATCATGCAGAAACTCGCGGGCAAAGGAAACGGTAACCACGCTTACATCGACAGTATTCGCGAAGCGAAAAAAGTATTGGTCGAACAGGCCGGTGGTACGCTGAATACCATAGCGAAAGATGTTAAAATTCAGGTCGAGTTCAATCCTAAGGCTGCGCAGTCGTACCGTTTGATCGGATATGAAAAGCGGATGTTGAACGCTGAAGATTTCAACGACGACAAGAAAGATGCTGGCGAAATTGGAGAAGGCCATACGGTGACCGCACTTTATGAAGTCGTCCCACATGGCGTGATCCAGGAAACTGCGCCCGCCGTCGATCCGCTGAAATATTCCTCAGCAGGTGAACCGACCAATCAGCAGCCAAACCAAGTGGCATCTGCGGGCGCCTCTGACGAACTTCTCACCCTGAAGGTTCGCTACAAGCGTCCCGACGGTGACAAGAGCGATAAGCTTGAAGTACCACTGCGAAATGAGTCGAAGGAATTCCAACAGTCGTCGTCGGACTTTCAGTTTGCAGCGAGTGTTGCTGGCTTCGGAATGCTGCTTCGAGATTCAAAAAACAAGGGAGACCTTACATTCGATCAGGTGATTTCAATTGCCGAACGAAATGTGCGAATCAAGGGCCAGGCAGACGAGTACCGTTTGGAAATGCTGGAACTCTTGAAAAAGGCCAAAGCACTTAAGAACTCTGGAAAGCCATCACCTGCCGTTGAAAACTAAAATCGGGATTAATGACAGATGAGATTCGTTGGGCTGGAGCTTTTAGCTTCAGCCTGACTGGTTTGTGAGAGAAGCGAAGAATATTTTACTGCCGATAGCGCTAGTACGAAAACAATCGCCGATCTTAGGCAGACCTTCATAAGCCTTGGCTGGCGGACACTTATTTTAAGTAGCTGCTCTTTCAAAAAAGAAAATCCGTAAACTCCAGGCGCAGAAAAAAGCGAAAAACCAAATGCAAGCGCAGCTCCTTCGGTTGGGGTGGTTGCAAGTGCGGAAAACCCGATGACCATCCACAATTGTCCGCAAGGGATCAGCGGTGTCAGAAGTCCGAGGCTCAGTGATTGAAATTTGCCCATCGGTTTTAAACGCTGAAGCGGCCTTACGAATTGCGAGTAAGCCGCGAGAGAAACTTTAGGTATGGTAACTTGAAAAAGCTGAACAATCACAAGTACAAGAATTAATGCTAAAAAAACTCCGACGGCAATTGGGCTTGGCCGAAGCACATGCCCGACACTCGCAGCAGCGAAACCAGCGGCTGAGTAAGAGAAGGAACGCCCAAGCTGATACTGGAAAAAGTGCCATTTGCGCGACGATACAGATTTAGAGGAATTCATTGTGGCCGCCGCGATCGGCCCACACATAAGGCTACAGTGTAGAAGTGAACCCGCTGCAAGCACTATGGCGGCCGCGGGAGTAGTGTAGTTAAACACGTCATTGAGTGAGGGGGGCAACAAGGCGAACCTCCTTCACGAACTCGTGCTCGGCAGATTTGAATTTCACCCGCAGCGGCTTCGCTGCGATCTCTGCTGCTTGAGATTTTGGAAAGCGAACAAAAAATCCAAGTCGTTCAATTTTTCCGGCGCGCACATTGAATCCGCCCTGCGAATTTAAAATCTCGACACTCGATTTGGAATCCTCAACGTTAAACTGCACACCGACATCCTCTTTCGACGTGTTGGTGGCTTCTGCGTAAAACTGATTGAGGACAAAGTCTTCGCCCTTGTGTTGCACAACCTGGTAAGGGAGCCCCTTGCCGCGGAAAATCA
This sequence comes from Deltaproteobacteria bacterium, assembly GCA_017302795.1. Lineage (GTDB taxonomy): Bacteria > Bdellovibrionota > Bdellovibrionia > Bdellovibrionales > JAMPXM01. Next base: position 338,722 of record JAFLCB010000003.1, read on the forward strand.
GAATCTCCAGATCCTTGTGAGTTGCGAGGCCGATCGTTAGACCAAGCATCGAGCCTATGATGACCAGTAGATATACGGCGATCCGCGGTGACAGTTGAAACCCCGGCCCGAAACCGGCGCGGTCTTTCAGATTTTGTCCGAGCTCGCGCAAGGTGGTGTAGCGGATGAGGCCGCTGGGTTTTCCTGTTTTTGCCATCACTTCGTCACAGGCATCGACGCATGCAGTACAAGCGATACACTCAAGCTGGACGCCGCGGCGGATGTCGATCCCGGTCGGACACACTTGAACACAGCGATAGCAGTTGACGCAGTCACCTTGAGTTTGTCCTTGGGCCACGGCACCGCGCCTAGGTTCCCCGCGTTTTTCGTCATAGCCCACAATCATCGAGCGTGAATCCATCAGGACACTTTGGAATCTGCCGTAGGGACAAGCGATCATGCAGAACTGTTCGCGAAACCAGCCGAAATCAAAAAGGATAATTCCTGTCGAAAAGGCGATGAACAAAAAGCTTGTCCAGTTTTCAGACGGAGAGTGTCGCATCATTTCAGAAAGCTTCTCGGTCCCAACGAAGTAGGCAAGAAAACTGTGCGTGAGGATCAATGAAACGACTGTGAAGACGAGCCACTTGAAACTTTTCTTTGCCAGTTTGGAAGCCGACCAAGGTTTGGCCTGAAGGGCTCGCCTTTCGCCAGCAGGTCCTTCAATCCACTTTTCAATTCGTCGGAATACCATTTCGATAAAAACAGTCTGCGGACATGCCCAGCCGCACCAAACTCTGCCCCAAATGGCCGTCACTAGAAAAAGGCCAAATCCCGCAATTGCAAGAATAAATACAAGAAGGGGAGCGTTGTGCGCCCTTAAGCTTAGTCCAAATATTTCGAATTGCCGGCTACCGACATCTAGAAGAAGGGCTTGGCGTCCGTTGATTGTCAGCCAAGGTAGACCTAAGAATATAACCAGCAGGATCGAGTGCACGATTTGGCGACGATTGCGCCAAAGGCCCCGCACTTCTGCGGGGTGTATTTTTACTCGCCATCCTTTTTCATCAAAGGAGGCGGGCCGTTCTTCGTGCAGATCCCACTGGCTCATTCCGATGACCTCGTTACTTTATCTCGACACCTTCCGGTGCTTTCGGATTCGGAGGACTTGTTCCTTTGAACGTAGCGATGAAGGCTGTCAGCTGCGCAATTTCGTCTGCGGGAAGAACTGCGCCCCAGGTGGGCATTCCCTTTTCAGCGACACCCTCGACAATTACTTTTACAACTCCAGCAGCTTGTCCATCTCCATGAATCCAAAAAGCGTCAGAAAGATTTGGCCCGATTCCGCCTTCACCGAGATTGCCGTGGCAAGCTGCGCACTTTCCAAGATAGGCGACCTTGCCGGCAGCTTTTGCTGCCTCATCGGTCATAAAGGCTATGGCTTTAGCTGTCAGATCGTCTGTCGAAGCCGGTGGAGGCGCCAGCTTTTGGATTGCGGCAATATCACTCTCAAGCTCGGCTTCTTGATTAAGGCCCGAGCCGAAATGAAAGTAGCCGACATAGATCGCTGCAAAAATCATCGTGCCGTAGAATGTAACCAGCCACCACTTTGGCAGTGGATGATCAAACTCTTGGATTCCATCATAGTTGTGGTTCAACAAAATCGCTTTTTCTGATTCAAAGATCAGATTTTTTCCAGATTCGTTTTCTGTTTCTTTGCTCATTGATTTTGCTCCTGTTCTTCATGAGGGTGCGACAATGCTAACTGCGATAGCTCGTTGATTTTTTCTGTGCTCAATACTCGATAAGCCCAGAACGCGATCAAAAGAAACGCGAAGAAAAAAATCATCAAGGCCGTGATCGTAAGAATCGGCATTGGAAATTGAGTTACTGCGAGTTGTTTCATTACTTAGCCTCCGAGCTAGCTGCTGGGACGTTGGCAGCAGGGTCCTTCGCTACCGGGCGACCAAGTTTCTGAAGGTAGGCAATAACCGCGATGATCTGGCGCTCTTCCAATTTCGGAAGACCTGAATCCTTATCAAGTCCTGCGGCGATTTGTTTCGCTTGGTTGCGAGCATCGGTCACTGCATTTTTGACGTCGTCGTCAGTGTACGGGACACCAAGCGCCTTCATGACAGAAAACTTCTTTTCGAGAATATCAAAGTCAGTCTTCTTATCAAAAAGCCATGGGTACGCAGGCATGATTGATTGCTCAACCACCGAGCGCGGGTCAAGCATATGTCGGTAGTGCCAGAGGTCAGGATACTTGTTGCTTAGTCGCGCAAGGTCCGGCCCCGTGCGTTTTGATCCCCATTGGAAAGGTCGATCAAACTGTGAATCTTCCAGTTTCGATGCGGCTCCATAACGAAGCACTTCCCATGAATTGTGTCGGATCATTTGCGAGTGGCAAACGTAGCATCCTTCCTTCACGTAGATATCGCGACCTGCAAGCTCGAGAGCTGTATATGGCGATACCGTGGCTTCTTCTTTCACGTAGCTATGCGCAGTCAACGTAGGAACGATTTCGATAACCGATCCAACCAAAATCGAAACCAATATGAGAACTGAAAATGGAGCGGCCAGTCCTTCTAGCCGACGGTGCCAAGGAGTTCCAGGAGCAGCCGCGACTGCCGCGGAAGCGGAAAGTGGTGGTGCAGCGTATTCGACTTCCGACTGCGACGCCGGTGCTGCTTTGATTGTTTTATAGAGATTGTAGAACATGATGAAGTAGCCGACGAGATACAGCGTTCCGCCAACTGCGCGGACCCAATAGAGTGGAACGATTCGGGTCACTGTTTCGACAAAGTCAGGATAAACGAGGCGACCTGATTCATCCAGGGCGCGCCACATCAAGCCTTGGGTGACGCCCGCGGTCCACATCGAAATGATGTAAATTAAAATTCCAATTGTTGAAATCCAAAAGTGTTGGGTCGCAAGTTTGTTGCTATAAAGATTTGTATTCCACAATTTCGGTACAAGGTAATAGAGCATCCCGAACGTCATGAATCCGTTCCAGCCAAGTGTACCGCCATGAACGTGGGCAATGATCCAATCCGTGTAGTGCGCAAGCGAACTTACAGACTTGATCGAAAGCATTGGGCCTTCGAATGTCGACATACCGTAAAAGGTGATGGCGACGACGAAGAACTTTAAAATCGGTTCAGTTCGAACTCGATCCCAAGCACCGCGCAAAGTTAAAAGACCGTTGATCATGCCGCCCCAGCTTGGGGCCCAAAGCATTACCGAAAACACAACGCCGAGGGTTTGCGCCCAGTTTGGTAGTGCTGTGTAGAGCAAATGGTGAGGACCGGCCCAGATATAAATAAAGACGAGCGACCAGAAATGGACAATCGAAAGTCGGTAGCTGTAAATTGGGCGATTGATCGCCTTAGGGATGAAGAAGTACATCAGTCCTAAAAACGGTGTCGTTAGGAAAAACGCCACGGCATTGTGGCCATACCACCACTGCACGAGAGCATCTTGCACGCCCGCGTAGACCGGATAGCTTTGCCACATCGAAACCGGAATTTCGATCGAGTTCACGATGTGAAGCACAGCCACCGTAATAATTGTCGCAATGTAAAACCAAAGTGCGACGTAAAGATGGCGCTCACGACGCCGCGCTAATGTGGCAAAGAAGTTCAAAGCGAAAACCACCCAAACTATCGCGATGGCCAAGTCAATCGGCCATTCAAGTTCGGCGTATTCTTTGCCTTGGGTCAGCCCAAGGGGAATCGTGACTGCAGCAGCGACGATGATCAACTGCCAGCCCCAGAAGTGAATCTTGCTTAGCAGATCATTTGCCATGCGGGTCTTTAGCAGCCTTTGAGTAGAGTAATAGACCCCAGCGAAAACCGCATTTCCAGCAAATGCAAAAATAGCAGCGTTGGTGTGAAGCGGACGGAGTTTAGAAAACGTCAACCAACTTAAGTTGAAGTTCAATCTCCAATCAGCCATCTGCAAGGCTGCAATGACACCGACAAGAAAGGCAATTCCGCCCCAAAGAATCGTGGCCAGCACGAATTTCTTTACGATGTCATCGTCGTACTTAAATTTTTCGACCGCCGTGTTTTTCCCTACGGCAGAGTTGCTTGAGCTCATGATGGGTCTCCTGTGACTTCGCTTTCGTTTTGTGATTTTGGTGCATCAAATAATATTCGACGGGCAGGCGTTTCCACATCGTCGTACTGTCCTGATCTTACGGCCAAGATAAAGGCCAGGGCAAAGCTTCCGGCAAGCAGAATCGAAATAGGCAGTAGAATTTCGATGATACTCATAGGATCCTCTTTTTCTGTTTGGTTTTTTTGCTTATAGATTTGTCGCGCAACATTTGCCACGTCGTCAACGTGACGATCAGCCCCGAGGTCGGCATCAAGATGGCCGCAATCAACGGAGTAATTGTTCCAGAAACAGCCAAAACCGCTGCGAGTACGTTGATGGATGCCGAAAGCAGCAGAGTCGCAATCAAAGTCTGATGAAGTTTCCTAGCAAGAAGAAATGCAAAGCTGACCGGTGCGACGGAATCGACCACGAGTACAGCATCGGCAGATTCGAGACATACCGAGAGATCACCTTTTACTGCGATGGAGGCGAAAGATCGCTTCAAGGCTTCGGCATCATTTGCCCCGTCACCAATCATCAAACTATCTGACTCCAAGGCATGCTTTCCGATGTAGTCGGCTTTCGCTTTTGGCGTAAGCTCGCTAACGCCCGTATCTGGCGCAAGCTTTAAGGTCTGGAGAAGGTTTGTAACGGCCCCTGCTTGGTCGCCGGAGAGGATCCGAACTTTTAGCTTTAATCGAGACTGAAGACTGCGAACGGTTTCCGCCACAGAGGGACGAAGCTCGTCCTGCAGCGAAAAAGTCGCAAGAAGTTGCTGATTGAAATCGATGTCGAGGTCAGCCCCCGGTCTGGGCTTTGAGACAAAAAGTGAAACGGTGTTGCTTTGATTGTCAGAGGATATCTGCGGTTCCACTTGAGTGTTTGATTCGAGACTAAAGATATCGGTGGCTGTACGGACTTCCACGCCAATTTGGTGCCCGCCTCGAAACAACGGTAATGTCGTAGACTGGAAACTGCGTTTTTCAATTCCCTGACTTTTTGCGAACGCACAAATGGCGCGCGCGATGGGGTGAAACTGCTCGGCTTCCATCCCCGAGGCAATGGCAAGAGCTTCGGAGTCACTTAAGTCTCCGTAGGTTCGCAGGGAAGTCACAGCCATTCTTCCGGTTGTGAGTGTTCCGGTCTTATCAAAAAAAACGGTGGTGATCCGCTTTAGCTTTTGCAAAAAACTTGGCTCCCGGACAATCAGCCCCACTTCGGCAAGGCGGTTCATAACGATCGACTCGGCCAGTGGTATGCCTATCCCAAAAACACACGGGCATGCTGCAAGCAGCAAAGTCAGTGCGCGAATCCAGCCTGATGGTCCAGTGCTAAAACCCGTCGTAAGTTCGATGGCAATCAAAAGTCCCGCCAAGGTCAGGACGATGATAGTAAATATTTGGCCGACATGATCGGAAACTTCAGAAAGACCTTTTCGTTCACGTTTTCCCTCGCGCCAATCACGGAGTAGTGTTGCGACTCGAGAGTCTCTGACTCCACCCGCAGCGATTAGGTCGGCCGTTTCAGAAATGAGAAGCGATCCCGCTGCCAGAGCTTCGCCAAACGCGGGTCGATAAGGCCGACTTTCTCCGGTTAAAACGGAAATATCCCATTGCGAGCTAAGCGATTGGGACCTGGCATCTACCGGAAGGCGCTGACCCGCTGTAAGGGAAATAGCCATTCCGCTTTTTATGCGATCAGGCAAAATCTGTTCTTGTGTCGCTGTGTTCCTGACAGTTTGTAGAAGCCAATTCGGCACGATGTCGACAGATGCGAATTTACGTTTCAAAAAATCCAACGCTGACCGTGAGGATTGAAGTAAGAAAACGAGCATGGCGACGGAATCGAAGTAGAGAAGGTCGCGACCGGTGAATAGTCCTACCGCACCGGCCGTAAAGCCAGAGATCACGGCCAAAGAAATTGGGACGTCGAGGGAAACACGTTTGGTAAGAACTGCGCGCCAAGAATTTGTGTAAAGCGGCCAGGCGCCCCAAGTGACGATAGGGATCGCTAATGCGCCCATCAGCCAGCGAAACATCGTGCCAAGATCGCCGTCTGCTCCGCCGTAAAGTGAGATCGAAAGCAGCATGATATTGCCAGTTAATGCACCGAGAACGCCAGTGCGAATCAGGCTCCGTCGCAGGTTTCTGCGCTCGAGGTTTTCATACTGAGATTGTGCAGCTACCGGCTCGGCTGTGAAGCCGAGCTTGTGAATAAGTCGGGCTATATCAGCGAACTTAGCGCCGTCACGTCGAGCCACTGTCACGATCGACCGGTTAATGTTGACGCGTGACCATGCGACATCTTTTGAGACAGTTTCTAGTCGATCGAGAATCCAAACACAGGCTGTGCAGCTGAGGTCTACGACATAAAATTCGATCCGTTGCCCATCCGGCGAGACCGCGCCTAGGTTTTCGGCTAGGTCGAGGGACCGAAAGTCGCGGTCTTGTAATTTTACGTCGACGGGCTTAAGCGGCACGTCGTTCGAGATTTCATAAAATTCGCTCTGCCCATTTCTTAGAAGAAAATCATGAACCATTTCGCAGCCGTCGCAGCAAAAGTCGCCAGACCTGCGGGGCGGCACCGCTGTGCCACAGTGTAAGCAGCGGAAAGCCAGAGGAGCTTGAGTTGTGGAAAATCCAGCTTGAGTCGTGATGCCCGTACCTGTTTCTTGTGCCGTACTAAAACGCTGTATCTTAACTTAGTCGTTTTGTTCACGCTACTATGTTTGTTCTGTTGGTTAGCAACAGGTGTGCCCCGCTCTGCCGCTGGCTTTGGCCAGAGGATTCGATGTGCCGAAAATGCCGTGACGTTATGTCCCGTGGGGCGCGAGCGAGATCGAGACTTATCGACTCATTAACGACGCTCTTGTGGGTCAATTAAGAGGTGGTTAGGTGGCACGTTCATTGATTGGCATTCATTAGGATCGTGTTAATACTAGGTTCGAAATATCGATAAATCGTCCAAGGAAGTTTACCCGGCATGGATTCTCAAAAGCGAAAAGCTCTCGTCATCGATGACGACAACGAAATGCGTTCAATGGTTTCGGATTTTCTGGTCTCGCGTGGATTTGAAGTTGCTCAGTCTCCGAATGCTGTGGACGCAATTGATCGAATGACTCGCGGCGATTTCGCCGAAGCCGGCGTGGATGACCCTTGTTACAATCTGGACGTCATTGTCAGCGATCTCAATATGCCAGATATGTCAGGCATCGAGTTCATCGAAAAAATTAAAAAAGTGCCCACGGATGTTCCAATTATTTTGGTCACGGCTTTTGGCTCTATCGAAACAGCTATCGAAGCGATTCGAAAAGGAGCGTATGACTATACGACGAAGCCATTTAAGCTTTCTGAATTCGGAGTCACGGTTGACCGTGCAGCGACCTACCGGGCGCTTCGAAAAGAAAACGTAAGCCTCAGAAAAGTAGCAAACGAACAAACCTCATTTGGTCAGATTATAGGCAAATCTCCTGGCATGCGGGAAGTTTTTGATCTAATCACCCGAGTTGCTGATGCGTCGGCGTCGGTTCTGATTGTCGGGGAAAGCGGAACAGGGAAAGAGCGTGTTGCACGTGCGATCCACGACCAAGGCGTTCGCCGTGGTAAACGTTTTGTCGCAATTAATTGTACTGCGATTCCTGACACGCTTCTCGAAAGCGAGCTTTTCGGTCACGCAAAGGGGGCCTTTACCGGTGCAATTTCGAGAAAGCGCGGCTTATTCGAAGAAGCTGAAGGTGGCACTGTGTTTCTGGACGAAATCGGTGACATGGATCTTGGCCTGCAAGCCAAACTCCTTCGCGTGCTGCAAGAGCGAAAGATTCGCGCCGTAGGTGAAAACTTTGACCGCGATATTGATGTGCGTATTATCGCCGCCAGCCACAAGGATCTGAAAAAGGCGATAAAAAATGGCAGTTTTCGTGAGGACCTTTATTATCGTCTAGCGGTCATCCCGATTGTTATTCCACCGCTTCGGCACCGCCGCGAAGATATCCCGCTTTTGGCTCATCACTTCCTGAAAAAGTACGCGCGATTGAATAGCTCTCAGGTGGGATCGATTTCGTCGGATGCAATGTCATCGTTGATGTCGATGCCTTGGGAAGGAAACGTGCGTGAACTTGAAAACCTCATCGAACGCACCGTCGTTCTTTGTCGAGGGAAAGAAATTACGATCAAAGACCTACCGCATGGTTCGAAAAGTGATGCCGAAAGCTTTTTTGAAGGTGAGCTAGCGGGCGGAACATTTCCTACCCTCGAGGACCTCGAGCGTCGCTATATGAAGTTGGTGTTAGATAAGACAGGCGGCCGAAAAGAAAAAGCGGCACAGATCTTAGGGATCAATCGTCGGACACTTTATCGTAAAGAGAGAGACTATGGGTTCGTCACGGCAGATTCTGCAGAAGCCAATGACGACGATCTGAGCTGAACTAAAACTTTTGAGCCGAGGCCTGGGCCAGCGCTTTCAGCCACGATTTTGCCGTGCATCTCTTCCACGAGCCGAGTGACAATCGCCAGACCGAGACCCGTTCCCTGACCGGGTGTTTTGGTCGTAAAAAATGGCTCGAACATCCGCCGTTTCACCTCAGGGCTTAAGCCGCAGCCAGTGTCTTCAACAATTAAAGTTGTATATCCGTCAGCGCTGTTGATGGCGTCGATTGTGAGCGTGTGGTCGACTCGTCCGCTTCGCTTTCGTTCTTCTTCGATTGCGTGAACGCCGTTTATCAAAAGGTTCAGCAGGATCTGTTGCAAATGTTGAGCATCTGCGAGCACGCCAAAAGTAAATTCAGTCGCTTTTCCCTCAATCGCTTTTTCTTTTTCCAGAAGCCGATTTTCGAGTTTGATGCCGTTACGTCGAATACTCTCGCCCATCAGCGTTTCTACTTCCTGGGCGATGGGCGCTAGGCGCACATGGGTGAGTCGAATTTCTTGGGGAACTCGGCTAATTTTTAGAAGCGATTCGATCAGTCGCGAGATCCGATCGATTTGGCTCACAATCGTGCCGAGGCCCAGTGTAGCCGCATCGATACTAGCGCGGCTTGTAATTCCGGTTTGCAGCGTGTTGAGTAAGATTTCAGCGCGACCGCGAATGACGCCGAGTGGATTTCCAATTTCGTGGGCGAGGCCCGAGGCCAACATCCCGATCGACGCGAGACGGTCTTGTCGCAGAATTTGTCGCTCCATCGATCGTCTTTCGGTGAGATCCACGGCGATGGCCATATATCCAACATTTTCATGACCCTGCTTGTAGGGCGTAATCGTCAAAAACACTGGAACGAATCGTCCATCTTTGGCACGGTTGACGACTTCACCTTTCCAAACCCCGATCGTAGGGTCCAAAATCTGGCGCCACATATCGCGATAAAATTCGTCTGATTGATGCTTGGACCTCAGAAGGCGTGGCGTATCGCCAATCGCCTCCGCCTTGGTATATCCATAAGTGGCGCACCAAGCCGGGTTCACGTACTGCAAGCGACCGGTGGGGTCCGAGATCATGATTGGTTCCGAGCAATCCTCGACGCATCGAAAGAACACCGAGTCGGAATCAAGATTAAAAGCTAGCGGCATTCTCGGTGGCCCCTTTGTAGTTTACGGCTGTGCTCCCACAGTCGGAGTGGCGATTTTGCCTCCGGCGGCTTTCAGTTGCTGCCGAAAGTATTCCATCGACGCTGAAAGTCCGTCTTCAAGAGTTACTTTGGGCGACCAGCCAAAACTTTTCGCACGATCAATATTTGGTCTTCGAACCTTAGGATCATTTTCTGGAAGCGGCAGGTGCGTGACTCCAGATTTCGAGCCCGTCAGTTGGCAAATATTTTTGGCGATCTCAGACACTGATTTCTCGATGGGGTTTCCCAAATTCGTCGGTCGAGATTCACTGCTTCGCGCAAGTGCAATCAAGCCACTGACTAGGTCCGACACAAAACAGAAACTACGTGTTTGAGTTCCTTCGCCATAAACGGTCAGAGCGCGTCCTTGCATCGCCTGCATGAAGAAGTTCGGAATAATTCTGCCGTCGGTTGGTCGCATGCGTGGTCCGTATGTATTGAAGATGCGAGCCATTCGGACTTGGGTGCCAAATTCTTTTGCGTGCGCAACAGACAGCGCTTCGCCATAGCGCTTCGCCTCGTCGTAGCACGATCGGTGACCGACGGTGTTGACGTTCCCGAAATACGACTCGACCTGCGGATGAACCTCGGCGTCGCCGTAAACTTCGCTGGAGCTTGCAAAAAGGCAGACCGCCTTTACATCTCGGGCAAGATCGAGGAGGTAGCGGTGGCCTGCCGCAGCCGTCTCGAGGATTGCGAGGGGAATTTTATCGAAATCAACCGGCGAAGCGGGCGATGCGAGATTGTAAACTTCGTTGAAAAGTCCCGGTTTTACTTCAAGACCCAATGTTTTCAATGCGCCGTGAATGGGCTGACGGATATCGTGCTTCACGAATTTGAATTTGGGATGGCGAAGTGCCGAACTTAAGTTTTCTTCTCGACCTGTGACAAACGAATCAACCCCAATCACCGAATAACCTTGTTCTAGAAGGGAATCGACCAAGTGGCTTCCAACAAAACCAGCAGCACCGGCGACCAACGCAGACTTTTCGTTCTGAGAAGATCCAAGTTTAAGCTCGGCAGCAGATTTCAGTTTCGCCAAGCTTCGCGATTGGCGCCCAATACAGAAATAATCGAAGCCGGCCGCAGAGACTTTACCCGGATCCAGAACGTTGCGACCGTCGAAAATTGCTGGGCGCTTGAGAAGCGACTTTAGTAGCTGAAGGTCAGGCGTTCGGAACTCATTCCACTCCGTAACAATCGCAAGTGCATCGGCCCCTTTTGCCGCTTCCATCGCACTGCCAGCGCGAATAAAGGGTCGTGTGAATGAGGCTGACGCTGTGTCCATCGCTACGGGATCGAAACCGACAACTGTGGCTCCGGCATCGACGAGTTTTTCGATAATGTACATCGCCGGCGCTTCGCGCACATCGTCAGTTCGAGGTTTGAAGGCCAGACCCCACATCGCAATTCGCTTACCTTTCAGCGATTCGCCGCGCGATTCAAAATAATTTTTCAATCGATCAAAAAGGATAAGCTTTTGGCGGTCGTTCACTGCGTCCGCTGATTCCACGACCTGCATCGCAACACCGACGTCGCGGCCACTGTGTATCAGCGCTTTTACATCTTTCGGGAAGCAACTTCCGCCGAAGCCGACGCCGGGATAAAAGAAAGCTGGATTGATTCTGCTGTCGGACGTGAAACCACGACGAACATCATTGATGTCCGCACCGAGTTCATCCGCTAAAAGCGCGAGCTCGTTGATGAAGCTGATTTTGACCGAAAGGAATGCATTCGCCGCATACTTGGTCATTTCAGCCGACACGTTATCCATAAACAAAATTGGATTTCCATTTTTTACGAAGGGCTCGTAAAGCTCGCGCATCACGGCTTCTGCTTTTGCAGATTGGCAGCCGATGACGACGCGATCTGGTTTCAAAAAGTCTTCGACCGCGGCCCCTTCTTTTAAAAACTCGGGGTTGCTGATGACTTCAATTTCAACTTTGGTGGTTTCGTTGATTTTTGCGCGAACTTTTTTAGCCGTGCCAACTGGCACCGTGCTTTTCAAAACAAGAAACTTTGGGGTTTTCGCGGCTCGCGCGACGGCCTCGACGACGTCCATCGTTGGGCGCATATCGGCGCTTCCGTCTTCAGTTTCCGGAGTTCCAACTGCGACAAAAATGACATCGCATTTTTCAACCGCCAGTGCGACATCTGTGGTGAAGGTAAGGCGTGAAGCCGATCTTTCAAAAACATCGCTGAGGCCTGGCTCGTAAATGGGAACTTCCAGCTGTTTGAGGGACGCGATTTTCTTTTCGTCTCGGTCGACGCCCCAGACGTTATGCCCCGCGTCAGCAAAGCAAACTCCCGCGACCAATCCCACATACCCAGTACCGACGATAGCGACGTTCATAATTCCTCCGAAAACTCTCGTTTCGCCCCTTCCCGAGAGAAGGTCAAGAGGCGTAGAACAGTGTGGTGGGAAATTCTGAAAATGGCATCCCTGGTGATGCAAATGCTCAAAGTAAATCCGGCGAAACTTCGAATTCGAAGTCCCGCTCTGGAGCGCTCAAAGTTTTGTTGAAGATTTTAGTGGCCGTTGGGTTGATCGTCTGGATCATTCGCCGCGGCGGACTTGACGTTGAGGCGCTCAAAATCGTGCTCGAGCCAAAAGCGTTTTTGATCCTGGGCTCGCTCGCGTTTGCGCAAATCCTCGTCAACAATGCACGCTGGCTTTTTCTGTTGCGTGGCCAAGGCTTCAACACCACCACAGCGAAGACCTTACCGCTGACGTTGATGGGTTTGTTTTTCAACTACGCGATGCCGGGAAGTGTCGGCGGCGATATTATCAAAGGCTATTACTTGGCCCAAGACCACCCAGAGCAAAAGCTCGCCGCGGGTGTCAGCGTCTTCATGGATCGCCTGATCGGATTTTTCGTCATGGTTCTTTCTGGATCACTTGCGATTTTGATGTTTCGTGACCGCCTCGATCACGATGCTCGACTGGTGGCGATCGGATCGGGCACTTTGCTCGTGACGCTAGCATTTATTTTGATCCTTGCGTTTTCGCTTTCGCGCAGGCTCCAAAGGCCACTTCGCTGGATAGCGAAGTGGCTTGAGAGACTTCCAGGACACGGAATCTTGGAGGATATTTATCGCGCCATGCACTCCTACCGTTACCGCACGCGAGAGCTGATGTTCGCCCTTTTATTTTCTGTCGCAAACCAGTTGTTTCTGATCGCCTTCTTTTTTTTCGCTGCCGGTCTTTTGGGTGAAGGTCACATCCCATTTTCTATTTTCTGGTTCTGTATTCCCATTGGATTAGTAGCACAGGCAGTTCCAGTGTCTCCGGCAGGCGTCGGGGTTGGCCAAGCAGTTTTCTATTTCCTTTTCGAAGCAGCACTTGGGCAGCCGACACAGGTCGGGACAGTCGGAATAACGCTGATACAGATGTTCCAGTTCTTGTTTGGAATTGTCGGGGCGTTTTTCTATCTGCAACGTGGGCGTTTGAAAGCCGCAGAGTTATCTTCGGAAGTATCAGATGCTCGCGCAAACTAAAGGTATTGTCCTCAAGACTCAGCGCTACAGTGAAGCAGATCTAATTGTCACAGTCCTCACAAATTCCGGAAACCGCCTCCAGTTGTTTGGACGATCAGCGCTTAAAAGTAGGAAGCGTTTCGGCGGTGGAATCCTCGAGCCCACACGCTACATTCAAGTCAGCTATGAGGATCGCAGGTCTCGCTTGGGTGGCGAGTCCGACTTGCACAGCCTGAGAGAGGCTTCGATGATTGAGGACTTTGAGTGCCTGAGATCCGACTACGCTCGTTTGGACGTGGCGCTCTCGTTGCTTCATACAGTCCATCAGATTGTGAGAAACGGTGACTTCGGATCCGCGGAAATATTTAATCTCTTAGGAAACGCTCTCAGGGCAGCGGAAGTTTCAACTGACCTAGCGAAGCTTCGAACCCACTTCGAGGTGCGTCTGTTGGCCTCGCAGGGTGTTTTGGAACTTGATGGCGATGCAAGTCGACTGATGCACTTGCCCATTGATCATCACGCTTCCGAAGACCTTGCTACTCTTGATTGGCGTCAGGTCGGACGACTCTCGGGTCTTCAGTTGAAGCAATACATCGAAGTCGGAGCTGTCGACTAGGACAAGCGCGCTCGGATCTTTTTTCCAATCGAACTTCTTGGGATTGAATCTACAAAATCAACTTCTCTAGGTATTTCATGTTCTGCGAGTCCGGTCCCGCTTGCGCGAAGGCGCTTCAAGAGCTCTCTTTTGCTTATGGGCTCTTTGCTGGGATCACGTTCGACGGTAGCGACAAGAATTTCGCCGTAGATTCGATGCTGCCGACAGTTAACGACACAGGCGGCTATATCCGGAAGCTGTTCGATAGCATTTTCGATCCGCTCACCGTGAACCTTCATTCCGCCGATATTAAATGTAAAACTTCGCCGTCCAAGGAACTTTAAAACTCCATGATCCTGCGAGACAAGATCACGCGTATTGAACCAACCATCGGCCGTCAGAGACGGTGTCACGACGTGCTCTTCCTCGTAGCTCGGGCGAACTGCAGGACCACGAACCCACAGTTCGGAGGTTTGCGGGTCGATTCGCCATTCGATAGTTGGCGCAACTTTCCCGATCGGTGGATCGTTTTCCCGATCAAAGCATGCTGAGTCTATCATTTGTGTCGCCAAGACAGGCCCCGCTTCTGTAAGCCCGTAAATATTCAAGAATTTAGCGCCGGCGTTGATGAATGGGGAAAGGGCATCGGATGTCACAGGCGCAGATCCAATGCCGATGAATCGCGCCAAAGAAAGCGTCGAAAGCTCAGCGTTGTTACTTCTAAGCAATTGCCTTAGGTAGGCCGGTACGATCAGTGTCGTTGTCGGGAAAGAAGACGACGCGTCGTTATTCTGCCGAAAAGAAGCCAGGAAGTCAGGAATTTGAAATGCTGGATGCATGATGAGCAGCGCTCCCGAAAAAAGCCCGGGCAAGGCTTGAATGCACAGACCGCCGCTGTGACAAAGGCTTAAGACAAGAAGTATGCGATCTGCTTCTTGAAGTCCTTGTGCGCGAATAGCCTCGTCGATGTTCGACAGAATGTGTGACTCAGGAAGCAGCACCCGTTTTGGCCGATCCGTTGTTCCCGATGTTTGAAAAGCGATAAGTGGACGAACTGTCGTGGAGTCGACCTTGTCGATCTTGTTGGCCTTGTCATAGGTAAACCCGTTAGAGCGGACTTTAGACCACTGAAGAAATAGAGAGTCCCATCGGCTATCATGAAGTGGATTAACGAGAAATGTATCGTGCGCTTTGCAAAGGTCGGCGACCGTCGAAGAAGAGAATAGTGGGGAAAATGGAAAATATGTTTTCCCTAAAGCCGAGCAAGCAAGCGGAAGTAGAAGCCCTAGAGGATGATTTTCTCCCCAGTAGCCGACCGATTTATGCGGGCTTTCGCTAATTTCATCAATCAGATTCGCAAGAGCGTTCTCGAGATCCTGTCGTCGGAACACATGAGATTGCCATTGTAGCGCCGGAACATGGGGGGCGATTGCGACGAGATTCAGAAAGCGTAGATAAAGTGAATCGCCCATTTTTCCATTTTATTGGGGGTCCAGGCAGTAAGTCTATCAGTGTTTCTCCGCTTTTGAGTTTTCGAACAAATAGTCCCCGTAGAGAAGATGCCCTTTGGAGGAGAGGTGGGCGTAATCAATAAATAACTCTTCAGAATTGGTTTCCAAATTGTCGATGTATTCCTGAAAGTCTAAATATTTGACCTTATTTATGTCGGCAAATTCTTTAGCAACAGTGCGAATTTCGTCGTTAACCAAATACGCAAGTTTATGCGAGGATTCGGATGTAAGAACGCGAAACTTTCCGGGTCGCACAAAGGTAATTTTCGATGAGGTGAGAAGGTTTTTAGCAAGAATCCGGTAAACATCAGGATCTCGAAAAATGCTATGGCTAACCAGGTAAATTTCGTCAGCAATTGGCTTTGCCAAATCAATCAGGGTGCCTATTTGAATGCGGTATTCGGTGTGATTATTGAGTTCAAGTTTTGGAACCACAGTCGAGCGTTTGGGGTATTTGCAAATGCGATCTACTTCGCGCTGACATGTGAGATAGACAGCTTCAAAGGCTTCCTTGGCGGAAAGTTTCTTTGTTAGTAAAGCTATTTGAAACTTCTCAGCACATTCGTTTTTCTTCATGTTCACCGTGAAACAATCCTCTATGGCTTGAGGAGAGCGCAAGTCGGTAGGGTTACTGTATTCAGAGTCTTGACCAGTGGCTATACTGGAACTTGCTGTTGCGATATCGAAAGAAAAAAACTTTTTTAGAATATTGATGATGTTTGAATCAGGTAGACCTTCGAAGGATTTTTTCAATAAGTCCCAACTCACAAATAGCGAGTTCGATCGATAGTTATTTGAATAGGGGTAGTTGGGGTAGCCTGTTTCATTGCTATATACCTTCTTTTCTAGCACCAGCGAGATAAACACTTTTTCAAATCTTTCACCTCGATCGGCTGCCAGTTTGAGCGCGCCACTGAGCATGGAAAATCTGCCAATACTTGAGTAGTTCACGATCTGAATGTTTTCCTTTTGAACTTTTCGCTGTAGGTGCGTTGACCAGATATCATCGTGCTCAAGGCCGACACCAAGGGTAAAACTTCGGCCGAAGGCGGCCCACTTGCGAGTTCGGCCTCGATTAATTTCTCCACGAAATCCGTTCTCGTCAGTGTGAAATCCTGGATTGTTTGCATATGAACTTAGGATCGCATACGGAGACAACGGACGAAGTTTGGTTGCGAGAATCGCGGTTTGTTCAAAAACAAGGGTTCCAACCACCGCGCAGATCAGGAATTGTTTCCAGGCAATTGTGGACACGCTGATCCTCCTTTTTAGAAGCCGAAGTAAATAAAGGCCTGATTGGAAATCCCCTTCGACAAGAACGCGGAAAATCCAAGTAGCAGCGAAATCAGAAAAACCAGCTGGTGCCAGGGAAGCTCATGATTTTTTGTTTTTTCCTGAAATACATCAAACAAGATTCCCGGGAGGATAAACGCTGCGAGATGCGGAACAAAAACTGTTAGGCCTGAAAAATCGAGCCAGCTAAATCTGTTTCCTGATAGTGCTTCCAGCATCCGTTTCATGATGGATTGACTGTCGGCAAAGTGCAGAAGTCCGCTGATTGGCAGCATGAATACTTGCAGAAATAGCAACCCCACCCAAGCTGGCGTTTTTGAGACGGCGTTCGAGTACTTTTTCAAATCGCGGTAAAAGGCGACGATTAATCCTTGAAACAGGCCCCATACGATCCAGTTCCAAGAAGCTCCGTGCCAAAGGCCGATGGCCATGAACATGATAATTATATTTCGAGCTGCCTGGATCCTGTTGTCTCCATTGCCACCCATCGGAACCAGCAAATAGTCGCGAAACCATTTACCCGTCGTAACATTCCATCGTTCCCAAAATGCCAAAGGATTGGTCGCAAACCAAATTGGGCGAAAGTTGGCCGTCAGCTGGACGCCGAACAATGCGGCTAATCCAAGCGCAAAATCAGAATAAGCCGAGAAATCAAAGTAGACCTGCATGGCCATCGTCCATCCGGCAAGGACCATTTCAAGTGGGCGAGTTTCCGACGATTGAAAAATTAGTAACGCCGTTGGGCCAATGGAATTCGCAACGAAAATCTTTTTAAAAAATGCCATTGCGATGAGAAGAAGCGGAGTCTTCATTTGCTGAATTGAGCAAAGCTTTAAATTTTGAATCTGAGGAAACAGGTGGTTGAAACGTTCGATTGGGCCGGCGATGATTTGCGGAAAAAATGTAACGTAGAGCAAAAAGTCAGAATAGTTTCGGCAGACTTTCGCCCGTCCGCGATAAACGTCAAACGTGTAACTAAGACTTTGGAAAGTGAAAAAACTTATTCCAAGCGGAAGCGAAATTTCCCTTAAAAGACCCTCGGTCTGCTGGGGGGAAAGTAAAAACGGGAAAACATCCTCTAAAAGAAAGCGAAGATATTTAAAATAGGCCAGTGTCAAAAGGCCGCCGCCGATAGACAACCAGACGCTAATTTTTCTTATGGCGTTGCTACGTTCAGGAGACGCGTACATCCCGCCAAAGAAAGCGAGCGAGGCAATACCGATCAGTACGAGAATACCTGATTGGTCGCCTGCTGCGTAGAACACCAGACTTGCTACCAATGTAATCGCTTTGAGCGCGCGAGGTCGCTTGGCAGCGATCGATGCGGCAAAGGTAACGGCAAAAAGCAGCCAAAAGTCGATAGAGGTGAAAAGCATTGCAGTCGTTATTTTAAGAGGCGTTTCTCAGTATGAGTAGTAAGAATGCCTGGGTCTAGACTTGCTGGAATATTCGCAGGGGGGCTACCATCTAGATATGGCTGCGGTCAGTGTTAAAAAGGCATTTAGGCCCTTGGACGAACAGGTCATTGCTCGAAGCGCCCTCCGAGTTTCGACTGGTATGACAATCAACGGCGTGTGGCGAAATGCGGGCGCCGTGTACACATTCTCGGGTCATCCTGGCGGAAGCGAAATACTTTGTGATGGCAAAGAGGCAGACTGGGCACTCAGTTGGACAACACTGCCAGATGGAAAAGATCTTGAGCCACATTATCATCCGTTTGAAAGCCATGTCGCAATTGTACAGGGCCGCGCGGTTTTAACGGGTGAGCGCCACGCGACATTTCGTACCATAGAAGCCGGTGGCTTGGTGCGCATTCCGCCCTGGTGTTTGCATGGATTTCGATGCGAAAATTCCAAGCCATTTTGGGCGCTCTCTTGGCAGCGTGCGAATCGATCACTTTTTTTTGCCGGCGATCGGGGCGAGGCGGCTGACGTCGTTTTTCCTGGAGACCCAAGCGCTCCCGCCGTGCCCGACTTCACGCTCGAGGCATTTGTTCAAAACGGGCGAACACCTGCGAGCGAGCCTGTATCGTCGCTAGACCAACGACCAAAGTTTCAATTCTTTGACTTTACGAATAAAAATGACGTTGTCGTTGAGATTGAGGGGCCCGCCTTTATTTTTGCAACTAGCGGCGGAGTTCATCTTGAGCTTCCCGAGGGAATGGTAGAGCTTCGCGAGGGCGATGCTTTGCCCGTTGAAGCGAGTCGAACCGTCAAAGTTGTTCGCAAGAGTCCGCTGTCGGCAATTGCCACTCTTCAGTTCTGTTAGCTCGGAGCTCGATACGACTGAGACACCGGCCTCCTGAAAATTTAAAATGCTTCAGTCGCAGTGAGCGTGACCATCGCGGTTAGTTTTTTGTACTGATTGGCCGTCACATTAGAACTGTTGATCTGATAGTTCGTCGTGAATCCAGACGTCAGATTTTCTCCAACTTTTCGGCTAAGACCCAGGGTCAGACCGATGTTGTTATCGATTCGGCCTGTTGCGTTTTCCGGGTAAGTTAGAAGGTAATAGCTTAATTTCGAATTGAAGGTCGTGTCCCATTTCCAGGGGCGAATATAGCCAACACCTATATCGAGTCGATTGAAAACGCTGTTTTTTCCAAGCGAACTATTCACCGTGTAGCCAAAGTCGCTGAGGACAAGTTGTTTTTTGTCTTCAAACGGGATGTTGATATTCGACCAAGAAATTTTTGATTTAAATGCAGTGGAGTCGTCGTCTCCTGTGGAAGAGGCCAGCCCAGAAACGTCCTGCCGAAGATCAACGTTCACGTTTGTGAACCAGGTTTCGCTAACCACAAAGAGATTTTGGAAATTGAGGATGTACGAGTTGTAGATCGATTTCCATTCATTGTTCTCGACACTCATGTAGGTGGTTTCCACACCGGGAACGAGGTCGAACTTGTGTCCCTTCCCCATGAAGACTCCTTTGTGTGTCCACGGCGCAGTGAGGCCGGCGATCGTCGCGTCGGAATTCGAAATTGACTGTACTGTTTGAAAGTCCTTGTCGACCGAATACATCGTCATCGCATCCAGCTGAATAGCCCACTCGTTTGTGTCTTCATAAACGGCGCGGTACTTGGCCGTACCCTGAAGAAGGGTTCGCCATGCGGCGGCGTTAGTAGCCGTACCGCGATCGCGGTCTGAATCCGAGGACAGAAGTACGTTGTCATCATACATTGCACCAAAGGTTCCCGCGAGTGCCCAACGTTTTGCGCGTTCCGCTTCAATTTGTTGCATTCGAAGAGCCTGCTCAATATAGCCCTCCGCTCGCTGATCGAGAACGGGGTCGTTTGATTCATCAAGGACCAACTGAAACTCTGCGCGAGCTTCTGTCCAGCGCCGTTTTTCGAAATGAATAAGACCTTGATAGAAGCGGGCCGATGGAGAAATCTCTGGGTCTTTCGCATTCACGACTTTTTCAAAAGCGGTGAGCGCAGAATTGGAATCGCGCAGACGATAGAAGTTGAGGCCGCGATAGAAATCGCGTTCCGCCGCCTTTACAGCCTTCGATTCGGCAAGATCGAGGTAAACAAGCGATCGATTGAAATCTTCAATTTTGTAAAGTGTCACGCCATACTGGAAATAGTAGCCTCGGTTGGAAGGATCGAGATCCACGGCGGCCTCGAAAGACTTCTTTGCCTGCGGAAATTGATTGGCACGATATTCCACCATTGCCTGATCGGCGAGCTTCTGAGCATCTGCTTTTCGTTTTGCTCGGTCTTCGGGGCTGGCCAGTGAAAAGCTCTGGAGGAGAGCTGCGAGACGCTGAGTTTCGACTTGGCTTAGGCGCACACGCTCGGCGAGGTTTCGACTGATCTCCTCGAATTCAGCTTTCTCTAGGGCGAGCATCGCCGTATCGAGAGTTTGATTGCGTTGATCGAGACGGTTTTTTAGAGCTACTAAAAGTTCTTGCTCTGCCTGAAAGGCGCGATAAGCGTTGCGGGCCTGATCCGCGTTATCGAAAAGTTCGACGTTTTGTACGCCGGTCACAGGGTCTTTTCTTAGAACAAACGGTAAGCGCCGAAGTTCTTTTGCATCGATCATTTGCGATATTTTTTTGCGCCCGGTGAGATCCGACAGTAGATTTTGCGGTGGGGCGAAGAATTCAACTTTTAGGCCAGTAAGGTCGCGAAAATTAATTGAATACGTTCCGGAGAATACTGCCGAATCAGGGGCTGACTCTTCAACTTCAATTTGCACGATTCGACCTGAGGTCCCTTCGCGAAGAAAAACAGCAGCGGTGTCTACTTTCGTGGAGCTTTGGTTCCAATCATTTCTGCCATAGTTCAGGCGAATGGCATTTTTCGACGTGAGGCTTACGCCGCTACGTCGGCCAACAGTTTCGATGACATCTGTTCCGCCGACGCTTTCTGATTCGCCACTTGCAGAAACCGGCGAAACGGGTGGGGTATCAGGAGTTTTGGCCGCTTGCGTATCTACAGGTGCCATCGGTGAAAGCTCACTGGGGTTATCAAGTTCGGCGTTGCGATTAATGGCGGGGGCTTTTTTCGTCGCTTGTCTTTTTTTTCTTGTCTGCTTCTTGCCGTTTTGCGATTTCGGTGCCTTGGCGGAAGCGGACTGTGTTGTCTGTTTTGGATTGCTTTGCGCTTTTGCTGTGGTCACTGAGATTGACGTCACGGCGAAAAGGGAAATGGCGAGTGTGGGCGTCAATAACGATTTAATCACGATGTAACCTCTAGCTGTCTTGCGGATTCTTTGGACGAAATGAATCTGCTTAAGTGTAGCTAGGCCGGTCGTTGGTAAGCAATTGTTAGAACGTGGGAGTGGACCCACGTCGCGAGATTTAAGTTTAGTTAGGTATAGTGATCGTGATTTTAACTTGGCCCGGTCCGCTCTCTATCGCGCGGTTGCAGAGATCGCAAACAGGCGCGACCGTTGGAATCGTGCCCATCACGGGTGGGGCATAAATCGGAACCACCGGCATTGATGGGAGAGCAGGACTTAGGCCTGGTGCCTTTCCCAAATCACCAGCGTCGATCATCGAGCCACCGGGAATGCTGCTTGGAGACCGCGGTGGTGGTGCGGCCGGCGGCCCGGACGGTGGACCAGCGACCGGCCCCTTTTTGCCATCACCGGCCCCGCCAGACCCCGAACCAGTCGTTCCGCCGGAGCCAGATGTGCCACCGGCATTTCCGCCTGTCGCCCCAGAACCACTACCTGAGCCGCTATTGGACTTCCCGTCCTTGTTATCTTTGGCGCCATCTCGCGGTTGGCCATCGCCGCGATTGCCAGCGCGGTCCTTTGCGCCGTCTTTGTTCTCTTTTGTACCATCTTGCTGTTGACCATCGCCGCGATTGCCAGCGCGGTCCTTTGCGCCGTCTTTGTTCTCTTTTGTACCATCTTGCTGTTGACCATCGCCGCGATTGCCAGCGCGGTCCTTTGCGCCGTCTTTGGAGCCATCTTTTTTATCATCTTTATTGTCGCCGGTTGCTGCTTCTTGATTTTGAGCTGGCGAATTAGACCCGTTATCTTTCGAGCCAGTTGCGACGTCGACTTTTGTGTCGACGTTCATTTTTTCCATCTCACTCGTCGGGACTGATTTTGGGGGAGCGGGCGGCGCGCCAGGCAGAGCCTCTGTTTTTTGATTGGGCCCAACCGAAACCGGATTTAAAATAGTGCCGTTCGCTCCAAGGGTTCCGACATCTACGCGCCCCTTAAACGTTACGATTTCGGATTTGCTGTTCATGCGGTTGAAGCTGGTCAGGAAGTCTGTTCCCCGTACACCTGCGACCGCACTTTTTGTTTTCACTTGAAACGCGTTCGCTTGTCCGTCTGCGGCCTTGTCGCCGTACATGTTCTCTTCTTTTGTCGCAGCTCGTACTTTTCCGTAGAGCACGTTCAACATGACCTTTTTCTTATTGTCGGCCGGTTTGTACTCATACTGCTCAAGTACAATTCTAGATTCAGGCGAAACGTTTAGCTCGTTGCCGTCTTCCATCACGATTTTTGCTCGCGATTGTGGACCCGCGACGATCGCATCGCCTTGGCAAACTTTTGTGCCTTTTGCCGCGACCGTTGAGGCCTTTGTCTTAACGTTCTCAATTTTCACATCACCCTTGGCGACAGAAACTTCGCCGCAGGCTGCATGTGCATGGTTGGAGCCTATCGCGCTTGTTGCGCCGAAGGCGAACACTGCAAGCACTGCTGCTGTCCAAGGCTTCACCGTTAGTAACATCGCCATGCTCGCTCCTTGAAATTGGAATACACTAGCTATGTCATCGGAATGAATCAGTTTAAACTTGATTGAAACTCGCTACATGTATCAGAAAGCAACATGTTTCGCCCTGACCTACGGTTCTGACTTTAATATCTGGTCTGCGGCCGCTAAAAGTGAATCGACGATCCTAGTAGGTTGGGCTTCTTGGGGTGCTGTCGGGTCTGGAAGCTCGACTCCGGAAAGCAAGATCGTTCGACATCCTGCCCGTGACCCGGCGATAACATCGCTC
Organism: Deltaproteobacteria bacterium; assembly: GCA_017302795.1. Taxonomy (GTDB): domain Bacteria; phylum Bdellovibrionota; class Bdellovibrionia; order Bdellovibrionales; family JAMPXM01. Next base: position 361,746 of record JAFLCB010000003.1, read on the forward strand.
AAGCGATCGCCAATCATCCAGCTTTTGGGCAGGTATACATCAAAATCTTTTGCGCCCTGAAGTAACATTCCGGGGTGCGGCTTTCGCATGGGATGATCAGATTCTACGGAGTAGGGGGCGTAGTAGAACTCTTTGAATTCAACACCATGCTCGGCAAAAGCAGCTCGAATTCTTCGGTGCGTTTCGTTTAAGTTTTCAACCGAAACAATTCCCCTTGCGATACCAGACTGGTTGGTAACCACGATGAACTGATATCCTCCATCGCGCAGGCGACAGAGGGCCTCAAAGACTCCAGGAAGATATTCGATTTGGTCTGGATCGTTGAGGTAAATCTTGTCGATTATCAGTGTGCCGTCGCGATCAAGAAAAACAGTTTTTCTGCTGGTTTTTGCGTAGTTTTCATAGGAAGTCATCGTTCTTAGTCCGTAACGTCAGTCGCTTGTTCGGTCAAGGGAACCCGTAAAATCAACCTGGAATTGCGCGTTCAAATGGTACGTTTTTTTTTACTGGCGTCGCCCAGAGGGTGATGGCTTTCAAGCGTTCTCGCTAGCTGATCTAACCCAACGTGTGTGTAGCGGCTAGTGGCTTGAAGTGAGGCATGACCCAGAAGTGTTTGTAAAACTCGCAAGTTTGCTCCTGATCGCAAGAGGTGAGTCGCGTAGCTGTGGCGAAGCGCGTGCGGGTGTAGCGGTTTAAGCAGTTTGGCTCGTTTGCCGGCGTCCTTAATGAGATCGTAGGCTTTTCGCGCGGAAAGCGGCTCTTCGCCAAACACAAATTCTCGTGATGTGGCTTCCGGTTCGGTTTGAAGCCAGCTTCGAATGGCATTTGCGGCGATAGGCGGAAGCGCGATGACACGCTCTTTAGCGCCTTTTCCTAAAACCCGGCATGTGCCATCTCGAAGTTGAAGGTTTCGAATTCGCAGTTCGCAGGCCTCGGAAATTCGCAGCCCTCCTCCGTACAGGAGGGAAATCAGCGCCAAGGTCAGGCGCGCTTTTCGAGCGTCTTGTGGCTCTGCGCTCCGAGTATCGATTTCAATCGATCTAATAAGTGCTGTCGTTTCATCCACGCTAAGATGCCTTGGTAGGCGAGATGGAACTTTCGGTCCATGCAGAAGTGGAGCGAGATCTCGATTGCAGAGGTCCTCACGGTGTAGCCAGCCGAGGAAGCTCTTTAGCGTGGCGGTTTTTCGGTTTCTCGAAGCTGGACTTAGGGTGGCCCAGTTTCTGAGCGCCTGTTTCGCATGCTGGAGGAGCGAGTTGACGTCGGACTCTTTGAGTGGCTCAAGAACCGTGGTCATTGCTACAAAGCCGCCGTCCGGCGCTCCAAACGCCTGGCCGAGGTCACCTTGATACGATCTTAATGTGTGACTAGACGCCGACTCTTTAAAAGTCATAAAATATAAGTAATTACAGATATATAAATGAAGTATCTCGGTCTCGCGCGAGGGACCTAAAGCCTTGTTTTCAGGTAGATTTGGCCGCAGTTTTTTCATTTCGTAGCAAAAACTTCCTTGCAGTTTTTTCCGCAATGCGTTACAACCTGTTTCGACGCGACGTCCCAAAATGATACGGGGTGTTGAGTAGTAGTGAAAACAAACGAACCCGTTTTTCGAGTTCTTAAAAGTGAGGCTGAACGTATGTCGCAGTATGAAAACACCCCGATTCTCCCCGGTGCTGCTCTTCCTGTAGGTGGAAACACTGGAGTCGCTAATACAGCTGCTCCAACTCGTCCATCCCTCGATAATACGATGGGATCGATCTCTTCGGGTGACAAAACTATCGTCTACAAGTCCGAAGTCATGCGTCAGCTGATGAAAATGATCGATCGCGTGTCGCCATCGACCGCCACGGTCCTGGTTCTCGGCGAATCCGGAACTGGTAAAGAGCTTATTGCTCGCGCCATTCACGAGCGTTCGAACCGTCGTAACAAGCCCTTCGTCGCAATCAACTGCGGCGCACTTCGCGAAACACTTCTTGAGTCCGAACTTTTCGGCCACGAGAAAGGTTCTTTCACTGGTGCCTATACTCGTAAGATAGGTCTTGCTGAAGCAGCAAACGGCGGAACATTGTTCCTCGACGAAATCGGTGAACTTTCGCCAGGAATCCAAGCGAAGCTTCTTCGCTTCGTTCAAGAGGGCGAAATCTTCCGCGTTGGCGGAAAAGATCCCATCAAAGTTGATATCCGTCTGATCTCGGCAACTAACCGTGAGTTAGATGCAGAAGTATCGCGTGGAAATTTCCGTGAAGATCTTTACTACCGTATCAACACAATCACTGTTCACTCGCCACCACTTCGCCGTCGTAAAGAAGATATTCCACTTCTTGTTGAGTACTTCTTGGCTCGCGGTCAAAACCGAATCCTCAATCGTGGTCGCGCGATGAGCGAAGAGGCGATGAAAATCATCACCCGTTACGATTGGCCAGGAAACATTCGTGAACTTCAAAACGTTTGCGAACGTCTTCAGATCTTGGCGGATGGTCACACGATCATGCCAGGTGATTTGCCAGAAAATATTTTGAATCCAGAGCAGAAAGTCACAACAGATGATTACGACGCAACGATCACTCTGTATGAACTTGAAAAGCGTTACATCTTGAAGGCGCTTAACTACTTCGATGGCAACAAGACACAAGCCGCGAATGCGTTAGGGATCACCATTAAGACTCTTTATAACAAACTCCACGAGTACGGCGAGTTTGAAAAGTACGCTGTTCACTCGAAACCAAAACCATAGAACTGGATTGGTTGCCGAAAAAGCCCGAAGTGATTCGGGCTTTTTTATTTGTTTAGCCTCTCGTTGAAATTCTAAAAAGGAAATTGAAGTGAACTTCGTCTTTAGGGCACTTACCAAAGCTACTTTACTCGTCGTTACGTTTTTCTCGCTTACCGGTTCTGCGAGCGCGCAGGAGTACGTCGAATTTCTTATTGGTGACCGAACCGAAGAAACTCGAAAATGGGGCCATGTTTCTTTGCGAGTTGTAACGGGCAGCCAAGACCATATTTTTGATTTCGGCCGGTATGGTCGGATGTGGGGAAAACGCGATGCCTCAGAAGGCGAACCTATTCTGCGAGTTTGGAAAAAGGGGAAATACTCGACCTACAGGAATCTCCATCTTAAAGATGGCGGGACGACAAAGCGTTACCAATTTGTTTCTAATCCTCAACGAAGCGCTAAAATTTTGGACTACTTCGCGTCGATGACCAAGGGCGCGCCACTTCAGCTTTCGAATTCAAGCTTTGATGCCTATGTTGCCAACTACAAAACTTTTCATGCGGTCGACGTGAACTGCACGACGGTTTCTATCGACGCTTTTGAAAAGGGATTTCCTGAATATCGGCTTCACCAGCCTAACTACTCTATCGGGCGCGATCTCGGATTTATTCTGAAGGGTGCGGCACAAGCGAACGGTCAATATGACTCTCAAGAAATGAACTGGCCGCGAGTGTGGTGGCCGCTTGATTTAATGGCGTTGCTCGAAGAGCAGTATGTCAGATCCGGACAAGCGCGGGTTCTTGGACTTTAGGAAATAAAAAAGGCCGAGAGCCATAACTCCCGACCTCTGTTAGTAACGCTTCTTCGCGCAAGCGCTTCAGAAGCTGTCGAGCGTGCAGTGGCGCGCTCGAATTTAGTAACGCTTCTTCGCGCAAGCGCTTCAGAAGCTGTCGAGCGTGCAGTGGCGCGCTCGAATTTAGTAACGCTTCTTCGCGCAAGCGCTTCAGAAGCTGTCGAGCGTGCAGTGGCGCGCTCGAATTTGGTAACGCTTCTTCGCGCAAGCTCTTCAGAAGCTGTCGAGCGTGCAGTGGCGCGCTCGAATTTATCTAGACGTAACCTTCGTCATCGTCTTCTTCGTCGTCGTCTGTACCGAATCCGCCGGCGACTGTGTCGTCGTCTTCGTCGTCGAAATCGTCGGCTTCTTCATCAGTTACAGCTTTTACTGGACCGTCATTCTCGTCCATCTCGTCTTCGCCCAAGCCGGCGTCTTCAAGATCGAGAGCAGAATCCATGTCGAGTTCATCTGACTCGCTGTAAGAAGCGGCTGGTGCTCCCGGTGGCAGCTTCTTGACTGCTGGTACTGGTTTCTTCGTCGCTTTTTTAGCTGCAGGCTTCACTGCGGCTTTCGCCGTCGCTTTTTTAGCTGCAGGCTTCACTGCGGCTTTCGCCGTCGCTTTTTTGGCCGGAGCTTTTTTAGCCGTTTTTTTAGCGGGTTTCGCTGCTTTCTTAGTCGCTTTTTTCGCTGGCTTTTTCGCGGCCTTTTTAGCCGTTTTTTTAGCGGGTTTCGCTGCTTTCTTAGTCGCTTTTTTCGCTGCTTTTTTTGCTGGTTTTTTCTTCGCCATTTTCAATCTCCCCCGAGTCGATGCAACCAAGTTTGAATGAAGGAGGGGCTAAATGGCAACCATCTGTGTGCAACATCATTCGAGTTTTTAACGAATTTCATCATCCGACGCGGTTTGGTGTCGTTTTTTGAAGTCAACTGAGTGGGAAATTCATGATTTTGACCACAAAAGACTAGCGGGCCCGCTGGTCTGGGGCCCGGACGTATCCAGTATTAAGTATCTATACGTGCTTTTGTCCCTACAAAAGGTCATCAATGGCGCGGGCAAGATCGTCCGGTAGGGCGAACGAAAGGAAGAATCCTCCGTCGAAACCCGGTTTTGCAGGAATCGACGTGAAGTAACCAAACGTGCGCGTTCTCGCCTGATCTCGAATTGGAAGTGTGAGCCGTATGAATGGGTCAAACTTCGTGTTGATGAAAAGTCCTACCACAGTGGGGCTCAGGTAAAGAGCGCCCTTAACATCCCGCTGGTTGTTGAACGAGAGCCCGAGGGTAGGCAGTTCGCCTTCTGGGATTGCCGGCAGTGCATCGCCATTTGGCAGGCGGCCCTTAGGGAGGAAGTCGACTCCGCGCAAAACTTTCTCTAAGGGTATTCGCAAGACCAGAGAGCTCGAGCCATCCGTACTTGGTTCAATACCAATTGTCGCCCCAGGTAATTCCGGAATTGGCGTCGGTATTTGGACCCCAATTTGAATTCCAGCTATAAATGGCATACGAAGCACGAGCATCTTTGCAGCCTTGTCTATTTCGACGACTTTGGTTCGATCGAAGCGGCCGCCATTGATCGAGCCGTCGACGTTGACCGATTCCCACCCCGGTTCGTTTCCGCCACCATTTCCGCCGCCGCCTAAGGAGCTGTTGCATGAGGAGGAAGAGCCAGTACAAGACGACTTCGTGGTTTCGAAGCCGGGTGAGCAGGCTGCGAGACCTAAAGTTAATGAGCCGGCAATCAAACTTGAAAACAAGTTTCTGGTTTTCATTTTCTGGTCGAAGTTTTTCATTCAATCTCCTCTACCTACGATGCGTGGTACGTTGAACAGATCGGACTGCTGGCTGCAATCCTAAAGTCTAAATCTTTGGAATCATTGAGAATAAATTAGACAGTTTTCGATGAAATTTTTCGGACGCGGTCGCCGGGCATCTGCATTGCGGAAAGCGGCCCGCGTTTGTTCACTCTCTCTACAGGACCCACGGTCACACTAACAATCGTCACAAGATTGTGACGATTTACTATCAGTATAAAACCTCGCGTGGTTCGAGCGCGCAACTGCACGCAAGCGCAAAAAAAACCGCGATCTCGTTTTAAGAGATCGCGGTTGAGACATTACTAGAACTTTAAACAGATCTTAGCCGATCAGCTTAAGTGCTAATTGGTCCTTTTGGTTAGCTTGAGCAAGAGTCGAGGTCGCGCTCTGAAGAAGAATCGAGTTACGTGTCATTTCTGCTGTCGCATGCGCTACGTCCGTGTCGCGAATACGAGAGTTAGCAGCTGAGAGGTTCTCTTCTGCGACACCCAAGTTCGTAATCGTTGACGTTAATCGGTTCTGAAGGGCACCGAGATTTGCACGCATTCCGTTGACAGAAGTTTGTGCTGCATCAAGTTGCCCTAGGGCACCTTGCGCGCCGGTTTTCGAAGTGTAATCTACTTCCGAAAGACCAAGCGAGTCGATGGTCGCTGTGTTCTCATTACCATTGTAAGCGATACGATCAGAGAAATCGTCGTTGTTGATACCAACTTGGAAATCAAATGTTGGCGTCGAACCATCGAGAAGACCAGTCGATCCCCACTTCGTAACCTGCGCAATACGCTGCATCTCTGACTTCAGCTGCTGAACCTCTTTATCCAGGAAACCGCGTTCAGTATCACCAACGGTGTCTGAAGCAGCCTGAATTCCAAGTTCTCTTAGACGAGTGATGATGCTTGAAAGTTCGTTCAAGCCACCTTCCGCCGTTTGAACCATCGACACACCGTCTTGAGCATTGCGCGAAGCCATGCGAGTCGAGCGAACTTGAGATTTCAAGTTTTCGCTGATCGCGAGGCCGGCAGCATCGTCAGACGCTTTGTTGATCCGGCTGCCCGAAGCGAGTTTCGCCATCGAGTCGCCCATGTTCATTTGTGAAGTACCCAAGTTACGTTGCGCGTTTACAGACGCGATATTTGTTGAAATACGAAAACCCATTTAAACTATCCTCCGTTTAAGTTCATTTTTTTTACCTTCCTTGTCTCTCATTCCCACTGAGGCCCTCTTGCGAGGCTTTTTGTTTAGTCGTGGGAAATCGGCATCCGAGCCTTTGTTTTGTACTTTTGCAAAACGCCTTAGAGTGGCGAAATGCTAAAATCCTTGTACAACTTCATTTCTCTTCCTTGATGGCCCCCTTTCAAAAACTTTTTTTGCGAGAGAACTTTGACCGTAAGTTCTCTGGCACTCCTGCGCCCTATGGAACTGTCGCGAATGCGTATCACTCCCGACGTACAACTCTTCGGGACCGGGGGTGGTTTCTTGACAGGACGAGAGGCTGGTTCAGGTAAGATTGACGAATGCTTGACGCAGTTTTGTGCTTTGGTCGCGTCTAGCTAGAGTGCTTCCCTAGACAGAAGCCCCGAAAACGCAGACTGTTGGCGTGTTTTGCTAGGCCCGAAGGCCTGTTGGATTTATTGAAACTGGACAGAGTGCCTGTCGGATTTCGATACGCTCGCGCGCTTTGCGCGCTACTATTTGTACCGGTTTTTCGCGCAAGCGCTTCAAAACCTGTCGAGCGTGCAGTGGCGCGCTCGAATTTCGCGCGCCACAGGCGCATCCGAGCTGTTGCTTGTACCGATTTCTCGCGCAAGCGCTTGGAAACCTGTCGAGCGTGCAGTGGCGCGCTCGAAACGCGCGCTTTGCGCGCTACTGTTTGTATCGGTTCCTCGCGCAAGCGCTTCAAAACCTGTCGAGCGTGCAGTGGCGCGCTCGAATTTTTACTCCTTAATTATAGGCGGGCGGAGAATTTGCGTAGTTCTTCTGCGATGAATTCAGGCTCGTCTTCCATGCTGTGGTGGCCGGCTGTGGGGTGCGTGATGAGCGCGGAGTCGGGGACGATGCGGTGCAAATCCTCGCAGGATGATTGCTTGACTAGCCGATCACGCAATCCGCGAATAATTAATAACGGCGTTTTCAATTCGCGGAATAAAGTGGGAAGACGCTTGTCTGCTAGCAGGCGAAACGCTTTTAAAAATGCGGCACTTGCAAGTTCGCTGACTCGAAAAGGTTCGAAGTAAAGCGCAACAAGGCCGGGAGTAATCAACTCCCGTCTAGCAATAACCTGCGCGACGACTGCTTTCACAATCGCATACCGAGTTTTCTCGGGGTTAAGTCGATGCAGTGCCTCGCCGAATTTCGCCATCGGAAGAAGCGACGTGGGAATTCTCGTCGGGTCAGTCGCAGGCGCAAGAGCAACAATTCCTCGAAATATCTCAGGGGACTTCATCGCGGCCGCCATCGAGATGGCTCCGCCCATTGAGCTCGCAATTACTACTGGGTTTTTTAGTTCCAGAGCTTCCACGGCAGAGAGCAAGTGCTGCGCTTGCTCGTCCAGACCATAGGTCAATTCGCGTGGCTTTTCGCTTTTTCCGAAACCTGGAAAGTCGAGGCAAGTGACGCGGAACTCACTGGATACAAGCGGCGTGAATCGACGATAGATGATCATCGACGCTCCGATGCCGTGAAGGCAAAGCAGGTCCGGGCCGTGTCCAGTCTGCCGATATGCAACTGCAAGCGCGTTCGCTACTTTGTCAGAAGATATTTGCACGAGTTTGAGTTCGCCAAGTCTTGCGTCGAGATCAAGGTCGTGGCTATCGATCGCATGCTCGGCTTGCAACCGTGCCTCCGCGCGAGCGCGACTGCGTTTCCAACCGCGAAGGACAAACACAGCAAAGAGAAATGCGAGTGCGCCGAAAACAAAAGTCGCAATCATCCAAGACAGTGGAAGAGGCGCATCAAGAAAAAGCACTAGTCGATCTCGCAAAAGCGACAAAAGGCCATGGCACCCGTCAAATCATAAAGCGCTTTTTGTTCGGCCTTGGTGTGAACGGGCGAATAGCCCATGGTACAAGCATGACGCTTTCGATCGTAGTGGCCGCAGTCATCGCAGAAAAATGCAGGATTGAATTTTTTAAGATCCTCAGGCCGAATTCGGTCGACACGCAGCCCGCGGCGCACCCGCTTATTTTGATATGTTGTCGACATCTTAATCAGTCTCCTTGACGATGAAGAAACCGGACTCATGTTAGACCTGTTAGGCCGGCAGAACAATCAAAGTTGTAGTCAAAGAGAGCGTTATGAGCGACGTAGAAAAGATGACAGTTAAGGCCCAGGAAGCAATGCAGGCAGCCGCGAAAATGGCTGAGAGTCGTTCTCACTCGGCCGTCGAGCCCGAGCATTTGCTATTTCAACTTGTCACGCAAACTGACGGATTCGTGCCCAATTTGATTGTGGCCTCTGGCGGCCAATTGCCGACCGTTAAATCCGGGTTGGAAACAGCGATGGCGAGAATGCCACAGGTGACAGGGAGCGCCAAACGAGTCGTCGCCAGCCCTCGATTGATCACGATTTTCAATCGCGCTGAAGTCGAAATGAAAGCGCTAGGCGACGAATATATATCGACGGAACATTTCGCTCTCGCCGTCCTGCACGATTCGGCGCCTTCGGATGTTCGAAAGATTTTTTCAGCTGCCGGAATAACTCGTAATAAATTTGAAGAAGCTGTCGCAAAAATGCGCGGGGGGCGGAAAGTGACGGATGACTCTCCAGAGGGAACGATGGAAGCGTTGAAAAAATACGCGCGAGATCTTACACAGGCGGCAAACGAAGGAAAATTGGACCCCGTTATCGGGCGCGATGAAGAGATTCGTCGTGTTATTCAGGTGCTATCTCGCAGAACGAAGAATAATCCGGTCTTGATCGGCGAACCCGGCGTCGGTAAAACCGCCATAGCTGAAGGTCTTGCGTTGAGGATCGTCAAGGGCGACGTGCCTGAAGCACTTAAAAATAAAAAGCTGATGTCACTCGACATGGGGGCTTTGATCGCTGGCGCAAAGTATCGCGGTGAGTTTGAAGACCGTTTAAAGGCAGTCATTCGGGAAGTGACCGAAGCGCAGGGAAATATCGTACTCTTTATCGATGAAATGCACACGCTGGTTGGCGCCGGTAAGTCAGAGGGCTCGATGGACGCTGGTCAACTACTTAAGCCTGCGCTGGCGCGCGGGGAACTTCGTTGCATTGGCGCAACAACCCTTGATGAGTATCAAAAATATATCGAAAAAGATGCGGCTCTTGAACGGCGATTTCAACAAGTCATGGTCAACGAACCATCGATTGAAGACGCGGTGACGATTTTGCGAGGGTTAAAGGAAAAGTACGAAGTTCACCACGGGGTTCGCATTCGCGATTCCGCACTTATTGCGGCCGTTAAACTTTCGCACCGGTATATCACATCGCGATTTTTGCCAGACAAAGCGATTGATCTGATGGATGAGGCAGCTAGCCGTCTAGCGATAGAAATTGGTAGTGTTCCCGCTGAAGTAGACACGCTTGAACGTGAACGCATGCAACTTCAGGTCGAGCGAGAAGCGCTTCGACGAGAAAAAGATGAAGCGAGCACTGATCGTCTGGAGCTGATCGAAGAAGAGCTTAGTATACTTGATGAAAAGGTTTCTAAGCTGCGTTCGCAGTGGGAGGCCGAGAAAAAGGGCATCAATGAACTAAAGGAAACGAAAGAAAAAACTGACGCAGTTCGTATGGAAATTGAACGCGCCGAACGCTCTGGCCAGTTAGAAAAAGCGGCCGAGTTGAAGTACGGAAAACTTCCTGAGCTTGAGCGGAAATTGAAGCTTTTGAATGAACAAGCCGAAGCGAAACAGCCCAATGGCGAACGCATGCTGCGCGAAGAAGTCGGTCCAGAGGAAATCGCAGAAGTCGTCGCCAAGTGGACGGGAATCCCTGTTTCTCGAATGCTGCTTGCCGAACAAGAGCGCCTACTGAAAATGGAAGAGAGCCTCCGTAAGCGCGTCGTCGGACAAGATCATGCGTTGGTGGTTGTTGCGGACGCCATTCGAAGGGCACGTGCGGAAATTTCAGATCCCAATCGCCCTGTGGGTACGTTTTTATTCCTAGGACCAACGGGCGTTGGAAAAACTGAAACTGTGAAGGCCGTTGCCGAATTTTTATTCGACACCGATCAGGCTGTGATCCGCATCGACATGAGTGAATACATGGAAAAGCATTCCGTTTCACGTCTTGTTGGCGCCCCCCCAGGATACGTCGGCTATGAAGAGGGTGGACAGCTGACAGAGCAAGTTCGCAGAAAACCATATTCGGTGATTTTGCTAGACGAAGTAGAAAAAGCACACCCGGATGTTTTCAATATCCTCTTGCAAGTTCTTGATGAGGGACGTTTGACCGACGGGCAAGGTCGCACGGTCGATTTCAAAAACTCGGTTTTGGTCATGACGTCAAATATCGGCTCACATGCGATCATGGATCCTGATCTCACCAAAGAAAAGCGAGAAGCGATCGTTCAAGAGGCGCTGCACGCTCACTTTCGGCCCGAGTTTTTAAATCGAATTGATGAGACCGTTATGTTCAATCAGTTGAAAGCGGATCAATTGGACGGCATCGTTAGCATTCAGCTCGAGGCCGTGGTAAAGCGCTTGGCGGACAAAAAAGTTGATCTCGCGTTTACCCCAGAGGCGAAGCGATGGTTGGCGGCTAAAGGTTACGATCCTGTCTTTGGAGCGCGGCCATTGAAGCGAGTGATTCAAGGATTTGTTCTGAATCCCTTGGCGAAAGATTTGATCGCTGGCAAAATCAAGGCGGGCGAAAAAATCACGGTTGGCGTAGGCAAGGGTGTCGGTGTCGATGGGTTGACCTTTGATATAGACCCAGTTCATTAAAGCGACACCGGTCTCTCTACCTTCACTGATCCAAGACAGGCGTCGGTGTGACAATTAGTGCGCTTACCAGTTAGGTTGGCGCATCCTTATTCGAATTCATATGGATATTCCCGGGCAGGGCGATGGCGTCGTCATTGCACCCAATTGCGGCCATGTTGTCTTCTGAAATTTGACGGGGGCTTTCGGCCCCTTGGGAGCAAACACATGGCCTATCGCTATTTTATGCGAATGACCTACCGATTGGCGTCCGTTGCTTTGCTTGTCGCGTTTACGGCAATGAGTCCAGTTCGGTCAGCCGACGGTTTTCAGAGCGATGCGAGTGCTGCAATTCCAGGTTCGCAGGGCGCGCTCGGTATAAATGGTAAAGACTCTGTGATCTACGCCAACCTTGGAAAGGTAGCGGCGCTCGCATTGAGGCAGAATAGGGAGCCGATTGTAGACCCGGTTGTAGGCGGCGCGCCCCTCTCGGGAGAGGGCATTTCCGAAGAATTTGCGAATTACTGTCTCGACGCCGACTTTAGCGACAAGGTCGCTTGGCGGCGTGCCGAAGGTGGTGAGATTTGGCTTCAGTTTTCGTGCTTAAAAGACGGCGAATATCCAGCGATCCGGGAGCGACTTTTCGTTATTACGACCGCACCGGTTTCTGGCCGTGCAGGAACCTGGAAACTCGTCGATCTTCAACTTTTGTCGGCGGACATCGAGCCCGGTTCAAAATTGGAATTTAAGTCTGCGGCTGGCTCAGGATTTAAATCACCCATCGCAAGGGCTACAGTGGCGATTACCGGGGCCGTGCTTCTTTCGGCATTGGCGGCGAAACGGACCTATCCCGGCCAGGACGACAAAGTACATCACTCGGTTGCCGCAGGTGTATTGGCGGCTGGCGCCGCGTCCTATCTTCATTTTATAATAGGGATGTCGCCCGAAAAATCGGCCATGGCCGGCGGTGCGATTTCTTTGCTAGTCGGTGGCGGTAAAGAGGTGCTCGATCCGCTTTTTACCGGAGTAAGATCAAAACACGATATGAAGGCGAACACCTTTGGGGCGGTACTGGGCACAGTAACCGTATATTTGTCGTTCAAATTTAACTAGTTCCGCACCTCAACTCGTTTTATTGATGTTTGGACGAAGCCAGCGTTGACCGCCAGACTTTGCAGTACGATAGTGCGGTCTATGTTTTCGGGAATAGTAGAAGCGACCGCGTTAGTCCTCTGGGTTAATGAAGTCGAAAAGGGAAAGCTTGTTCGAATTGGTCTTTCGCGTCCGCGCGAATTCAACGACCTAAAACCAGGTGATTCGGTTGCAGCAGACGGCGTCTGTTTAACGGTGGAAAGTCACGATGACGAGACGATTGTCTTCGCGTTGGCCGCTGAAACTTTGGCTGTGACTAATTGGCAATCGGCCTCAGGACCGTCAGCCCTCGTCGGCCGTCGCATTAATTTAGAGCGAAGTCTAAAGATGGGCGATCGAATTCATGGTCACTGGGTGACCGGACACGTCGATGCCGCTGTCAAAGTCGCGCGGGTCGAAGAACTTCCAGGAATGCGCGTGATTGATGTTGAGATTCCCGCAGCACTTCGACCAATGGTTTGGAAAAAAGGCAGCTGGGCGATAAACGGGGTTAGTCTCACAGTCAATTCGGTCGACGGCGGAGTTGCGTCACACTGTTTGATCCCCGAAACCTTGGCTCGGACAAATTTAAACGATTTATGCCAGGGCGATCTCGTGAATGTAGAGGTCGACGTGTTTGCACGTGCACTTGCCCAGTCCGTGGAAAGCTATCTGAAAGAAAATTTGCAACAAAAAGAGAGTGGCAAGTGAGCGACGACCGACTTGAGATGAATACGACTGAGCAATTGATTGAAGATATCCGCAGCGGCAAAATGGTCGTGCTGATCGACGATGAGGATCGTGAAAACGAAGGCGACTTGGTATTGTCCGCTGACTTTGTCACGCCCCAAACAATCAACTTCATGGCAAAAGAGGCACGTGGTCTGATTTGCCTTTCGCTGACGCACGAACAGATTGAACGATTACAACTGCCATTGATGGTTCGCGAAGAAACAAATTTTTCGCCCAACAAAACGGCTTTCACTGTTAGCATCGAGGCAGCCAAAGGCGTGAGCACCGGAATTAGTGCCGCCGATCGCGCGCACACTATTCGCATCGCCAGCCGCGTCGACGCAAAGCCAAGTGATGTAATTACCCCGGGACATATTTTTCCTATTCGCGCAAAAGATGGCGGTGTTTTAAAGCGCGCTGGTCACACCGAGGGCAGCATTGACCTCTGTCGATTGGCAGGGCTTTCGCCAGCAGCCGTCATCTGCGAAGTGATGAACGATGACGGTACCATGGCGCGGGTCGGAGATCTGAAGACGTTTGCAAAAAAACACGGCCTAAAAATAGGCACCATCGTCGATTTGATTAAATACCGATTGGAAAATGAATCACTTGTCGAGGAAGTCGCTCACGCGAAACTTCCCAATCGCTTCGGTGAGGATTTTGAAGTTCGAGCTTTTCGCAGTGTTTTAGATGGCACTGAACACTTGGTGATGCAGCTGGGGGACATTTCCAAAGGCGACCAGGCTTGTTTGGTGCGGGTACACTCCGAGTGCATGACAGGCGATGTGTTCGGCAGCACGCGCTGCGACTGTGGTCCCCAACTTCACAAGGCTATGGAGATGATCTCCCGCGAAGGGCGGGGAGTTATACTTTATTTGCGTCAAGAAGGACGAGGAATTGGTCTTGTGAACAAGATTCGAGCCTACTCACTTCAGGACAAGGGTCTAGATACCGTTGAAGCCAACGTTCACCTCGGTTTCCCGCCCGATGCGCGGGACTACGGGATTGGCGCACAAATTCTTCGAGCGATCGGTCTGAAGAAGATCCGTCTTCTTACAAATAATCCGTCGAAGCGCGTTGGCTTAAAAGGGTACGGGATCGAGGTTGTTGGTCGAGTACCGCTCGTTGTTGAGTCTCACAAAAACAATGCGGCTTACCTCGATGTAAAGCGCGACAAGATGGGCCACGTTTTTGACTCGGTCGAAGACTGAACGATCGAAGATTGAAGGGAACAAGTTGTTATGAAGCGTTCAGCAGCAAGAAAAAAGCAAGACTCTGTAGTGCCGAAAAAAACACTCACTGCTTCCCACGAGGTACTCTTTGGCTCGCTGGTAGGCGCAAAGATCACGGTCGGGGTCGTGACCGCCCGTTTTAATAGTGACGTCACTTCGCGGCTCGAAGAGGGAGCCCTCAGAAAACTTTCAGAGCTTGGTGTTCCATCAAAAAATATTCGCGTTGCCAGTGTCCCTGGGGCTGTAGAAATCACGACGGCCGCCAAAGCGCTTTTCAATTCTGGTGTGGACGTCGTGATCACGCTTGGCTGCATAATACGCGGCGAAACCACTCATTACGAAATGGTGTGTGCGGCCGTCGAAAGAGGCTGCACGCAGTTGCAGTTAGAAACGGGGAAACCTGTCGTATTCGGCGTCCTCACAACTGAAAATGAAGAGCAGGCGTTTGCTCGTTTAGGCGGTCAGCACGGCCACAAGGGCGAAGAAGCGGCGGAAGTCGCGGTTGAAATGGTAAATCTCCTGAAAGCGATAAAAAAATCGAAAAGATGATTTATCAGATTGCACCGAAAGAATTTAAGAAGAGAAAACGTGAGATTGCTCTCATCGTTGGTCTTTCGGTGCTGTTTGTTGTTTTGACTCTGGTTGAAATCAAACTGGTTGGGATCAGTCAGCAGCTGCCTTTCGTTCACTCGATTTTCTTTTTTGGACTCGTCAATTTTAACATCATTCTACTGCTGCTTCTTTTCTTTTTAATTTTTCGGAATGTCGTCAAAGTGTTTGTCGAAAGCAGCGGCAGAGTTGTCGGTAGTTCCCTTAAAGGGAAACTGATCGCCGCGTTTGTCGCATTCGCTTCTGTACCAACAGCGTTGATGTTTTTGGTTTCTGTTTTTTATATTAACTCGAGTTTTGATAAATGGTTTTCCGTCCGAATGGCTTCCGTCCTGAAGAACTCTCTTGAGGTTAACCAGGAGTATGTCTTTTCGGCGAAAAAAAAGAATTTCCATTTCGCAAAGCTCATTGCGACGGAACTTGAAAAACAAAGTGGCCAACCGGCTGCTCGGCTTGTTGAAAGCGCGAGATCGAAATACAATCTGGATTCGGTCGACTATTATCCAGGGCTGCTTGCCGCCCGCGTTGCCGCCTTGTCGCCGGATGAATCCATTCCGCGCGTGCCGCCAGTTTCATTAGAGTTTTTGCGAAACGGTGTTTCGGCCCGGTCTGAATCGAGCATCATTCACCATTTCGGAGAAGGAAACCTGGTAAGGGTTATTGTTCCAGTCGATCGACGAAGTGAACGAGGAGCTGTGGTCGTTTCAACGTTCATTCCGATTTCCTTGATCTCGAAAATCGATGACATTTCCGCCGCCCATGAAGAGTTTCGCAACGTGAACCCACTCGAGTATCCAATTAAGTCGATCTACTTGATTATTTTGTCACTGATGACGTTGGTAATTTTGCTTTGTGCAACTTGGTTTGGTTTTCATCTTGCCCGGGAACTTTCCATCCCGCTGGAACTTTTGGGTTCAGCCACCAAACGCATCGCGAAAGGCGACTATCAGCCGGTCGGAATTCGGTCGGGTTCAAAAGAGGTCAACCATCTTGTAGCAAGTTTCAATCAAATGGTTGGGCATTTAGATCGGTCGAAAAGAGAAGTTCTGGAAGCCAACCGAAATCTCACTGACACCCTTGAACGACTAGATGACCACAGTCGCTATATTCAGGTCGTCTTGTCAAACGTGACAACTGGGGTAGTTTCTGTCGATCAGGAAGAACAAATCACGACGATCAATCATCACGCGGCAGAGCTTTTACAGATCGACCCGGACAAATACGTCGGGCGTTCGGTTAAAGATGTTTTATCCAAAGAGTACTTTGTAATTTACCAAGAGCTTCTAAGCCAGATGCGTTCGCACGGCTTCGTCAATTTTCAACGCGAGTTGAGAATCGAGCTGAACGGGCGGACGATTCCACTACAAATGAATTTGGCTTTATTGCAGGATGATCGCGGTGAGGACATGGGAAAGGTTCTTGTGTTCGATGATTTGACCATGTTGTTGAATGCCCAGCGTGCGGCGGCATGGACGGAAGTTGCCCGGCGAATCGCTCACGAGATAAAAAATCCCCTGACCCCCATCAAGCTTTCTGCCCAGCGCTTAGAAAAAAAGTTTGGCGCACAAATTCAGGATCCGGTGTTTTCGTCCTGCATCGGCATGATTATCAGGCAAACCGACGATCTGAAACGCCTGGTAAATGAATTCTCGAACTTTGCTCGCCTGCCACAAACTCGACCCGTGATGGGATCGATGGCAAAAACGATCGAGGAAGCCGTAACGGTGTTTCAGGTTGCCCACAAGGACCTTCATATTGCTGTCGATCTAGACGCATCTTTGCCCGAGTTTCGGTTTGATCCAGATCAGATGAAACGGGTCCTTATCAATCTGCTCGATAACGCAGTGGCAGCTGTTTCGGATGTATCGGAACCTCGAGTTTCAGTTAGAACGCAATATGACGGTCTATTGAAGCTGGTTCGGCTCAGCGTAAATGACAATGGTGTTGGGATTCCGCAGCAGGACCGAGACCGCGTTTTCGAGCCGTACTTTTCGACAAAGGAAAGCGGCACGGGCTTGGGCCTCGCGATCGTTCGGCGGATTGTTGAGGACCACAATGGCTTTATCCGGGCGTTGCAAAACGAACCTCAGGGGACTCGCATTCTCGTCGAGCTGCCAGTTGCCGAGGCGGATGCGACCACTTCTAGTCGATCAAACTTAGCTCAAAGGTCCTGATTCCGCTGCTTGAGCCGCATGTCACTGCGTGCTAGGGTGTTACGTCAAAGGCGATTCTACTCAGTTGGAGTTTTTTAGTGGGAGTAATTTAGTGAGCACTCTTTTTCCACGCGATGCCAGCTTCGGTTCGGGAAATACCAAAATTCTTGTCATCGATGATGAGGCGCCAATCCGTGAGGTCTTGTCAGCAAGTCTTGTGGATGAGGGGTATGAAGTAAGAACGGCACGCTCGGGTGATGAAGGGCTTCGTGTTCTCGAAGAGTTTCGGCCGGCTGTCGTGTTCCTCGATATATGGATGCCTGGTTCGATGGACGGTCTCGATGTCCTAAAAGAGGCGCGGCCGAAATCGTCTTTTTGTGAGTTTGTCATGATGTCTGGTCACGGCACAATTGAAACAGCCGTGAAGGCCGTAAAGCTTGGCGCATGGGATTTTGTCGAAAAGCCACTTTCGATCGATCGGATTCTCATTTTGGCAAAGAACATTTTGAGCGTTCAAAGTGAACGCGGCGAAAAAAATGCGCTTTTAAACAAGCTTCGTAAAAATATCGCCATCGTCGGCGAAGCCCCGGCGATGATGTCGTTGAAACAGCTAATTGCACGGGTCGCAGCTTCGAACTCGTGGGTCCTTATCACGGGCGAGAACGGGACCGGGAAAGAGCTTGTTGCGCAGAATGTTCATTACCTGAGTTCACGTGCCTCAAAGCCGTTTATTGACGTGAATTGCGCAGCAATTCCGGAAGATCTTATCGAGAGCGAGCTTTTCGGACACGAAAAAGGTGCATTCACTGGAGCCGAAAAAGCGCGAAAGGGAAAATTTGATCACGCCAACGGTGGCACGATATTCCTCGATGAGATTGGGGACATGAGTTTGAAAACGCAGGCAAAAATTCTGCGTATACTTCAAGAAAAGCGATTTAATCGCGTCGGCAGCGAAGTGGCAATTGAAGTCGACGTCCGCGTCGTTGCTGCGACTAATAAAAATCTTGAAGTGGAAATAAAAGAAGGTCGATTTCGCGAAGATCTTTATTATCGCCTCAACGTTATTCCCTGCCATGTGCCAGCGCTTCGCGATCGAACGCCTGATTTACCAGCGCTTGTTCAGCATTTTAGCGAGCTATTCGCGCGAGAGGGTGGCTTTCGCCTGAAATCTTTTTCTGAGGCTGCGATGAACAGGTTAGTAGCGCACCCATGGCCAGGAAATGTTCGCGAACTTCGGAACTTCATTGAGCGCATTTATATTCTTACTCCTTCGGAATTCGTCGATGTTCATGACTTGAGATTTGCTGGACTTACCTCACGTTCTGGTGGTGGAGCTTCTATGGGCGCCGACTTTGCCTATGGAATTGAAGGTGGCATTGAAGGTAGTGTTGAGGCTGGGGCTGATTCCGGACTTGATTCGGCGACCGGAGATGGTGGCACCGGTAGCGGCGACGGGATCGACAATTTCCGAGAAGCCAGAGCAAAGTTCGAAAAAGAATATCTCTTACGAAAAATATCCGAGAATAAAGGCAATATTTCGAAAACCGCTGAAGCGATCGGGCTTGAGCGAAGCTATTTGCATCGCAAGATCAAAGGCTATGGCATCGATGTCGAGGAGATCGTATAAATGCGTTGGTCCAAAGCTCACTTATTTACTATGAAAGATGCTCCGAACGACGCGGAAATTCCAAGCCACAAGCTGATGGCTCGTGCGGGGATGATCAAGAAGGTCGCCCCTGGCATTTACACCTATGGCAATCTTGCCCTTCGTGCCCTTCGCAAGTTTGAAGCGATCATTCGCCAGGAATTGGACAGTCGCGGCTGCCAAGAGGTCTTGATGCCGATGGTTCAACCAGCGGAATTGTGGCAGGAAACCAATCGTTGGAAAGAAATGGGCGATGGCCTGTTGAAATTCAAAAACCGCAATGGTCAGGATTTTTGTCTCGGCGCAACCCACGAGGAAGTGATTACAGATTACGTTCGAAAAGACGTGAAATCGTATCGCGATCTTCCGGCAAATCTCTATCAGATTCAGACGAAGTACCGCGACGAAATTCGTCCGCGTTTTGGACTGATGCGCGGCCGCGAGTTTATTATGAAAGACGCGTACAGCTTCGATACCGACGAGGCTTCAGCGTTAAAAAACTACGATCTCATGTATGACGCGTACAAAGCGATTTTCGATCGCTTGGGGCTTCAGTACAGAATTGTTGAAGCGGATGCAGGCAATATTGGCGGAAGTAAAACGCATGAGTTTCAAGTTCTTGCAGAAGCCGGAGAAGATCACCTGATGGTATGTGACACTTGTGATTTCGCGGCCAACATTGAGGTGGCACCGGCCGTTACCAAGCCGGCAAAATCTGCGGTAACCGCTCTGCCAATGGAAAGCTTTCCCACGCCCGGCCTGAAGTCGATCGGAACACTTTCGAAGTCGCTTGGAATTCCGGAAAATCAGTTGGTAAAGACGATGTTCTTTTCGACCAACGATGGCTCTGATCCATTGAAAAAGGATCTGATGGCCATAGCGGTTTGCCTTGCCGGCGACGATGAAGTGAATCCAATTAAGTTAAAAAATGCGTTGGGATTGTCTAACCCGCCCTTGCTTTTGACTGACGAAGAGGTCAAGCAAACGACTGGCGCTTGGCCGGGAAGCTGCGGGCCGGTGGGATTGAAGATCCCGGTCTACTTTGACACAGCAATTGAAGGTTTTGCGAACTTCGTCGTAGGCGCGAACAAAGATGCCGAACATCTAAAAAATGTAAACTTCGGTCGTGACGTACAGGTGAAAAAGTTTGCGGACGTTCGAATGGCAAAACCTGGACATTTCTGCCCACGCTGCCAGGAAAATGGCAAAGCTGGCGTGTACAAATCTTTCCGAGGGATCGAAGTCGGACACGTGTTTTATCTGGGTTCGAAGTATTCCAAAGCGATGCAGGCTACTTACCTTACGCCAGAGGGAACGGCGAAGCCGATCGAAATGGGTTGCTATGGAATCGGCGTTTCGCGCACGATTCAAGCCGCCATCGAGCAATCGCACGACGCGGATGGAATTGTTTGGCCACACGGAATTGCTCCGTTTGATGTGCATCTCGTTGTTCTGGATCCAGAGCAAGAGGAAGTTCGTCAGTCCGCGGAAGTTCTGTACCGAGATCTTCAAGCTCACGGTCTTGACGTATTGATGGATGATCGAATTGAACGGCCCGGTGTGAAATTTAAAGATGCAGATCTCATTGGCCTTCCTGTTCGCCTCAATGTGGGCGGTCGGGGGCTGAAAGAAGGCATCATCGAAGTGATGGCGCGAAAAAATAAAGCTCTTGAAAAAGTGAAAGCCGAAGAGGCGACAGAAAAAGTGTTGGAACTGCTCGCGACTATTCGAGCTGGTCAATTGCCTCCTAAGCTAGCTGATAGGGCGGGTACTTAATGTCGAACTCTGCTACCAAGCCTGAACCGAAAGTGTTCGTCGCGTTGGATCTTGATAGTCCGGCTGACGCCGTAGCCATTGCGGAATCATTGTCAGGAATGGGGCTTGGATTTAAATTAGGCCCCCGGTTGATGTTGCGGGAAGGCGCGAGCCTAGTTAAAAAAGTGGCCCAACATGGTTCGGTCTTCGTCGACTGCAAGCACTTTGATATTCCTTCGACCATGGACGCGGCCATTCGAACTGCGTTCGAAGCAGGTGCTGATTATTCGACGATTCACGCCCTCGCAGGTCCGAAAGCACTTCAACAGATGGCGAAAGTCGAAGCAGATCTTAATCGCCATCGTCCCTTTCGCATTTTAACGGTGACCATTTTAACTAGCTTTGACAAAGACACATTGCCGGTGCACTTGCGAGGGCAGGAAATTGGCGGTCTCGTTGAAGATCTTGCTCAAGAGGCACGAAAAGAAGGTTTAAAGAGTTTTGTCTGTTCTCCGCTAGAGGCGGCTCGCTTAAAAAAAGCGATTCCTGATAGCTATCTCGTCACACCTGGTATCCGCCCGAGCGGATCCGGCGCCGGCGATCAAATTCGAATAGAAACTCCTGCATCAGCCGCTGAAGCGGGCGCGAGTGCCCTTGTCGTGGGTCGACCAATACTAGAAGCGCGCGACCGTCGCGAGATGGCGCTTCGAATTCTGAATGAATTCAGTGAAAGAGTTTGATTATGTCTAAAGGCCGACGTCCCGAAAAACGTACTGAACGCACCAGCCGACCTGACTCGAAGCCAGGCGCGCGTCCAGCAGGTCGAGGCGGTCCAGGCCGTCCGACTGGTAAGTCAGGTGACCGCGGTACACTCGCGCCATCGTCTCGTCCGATGTCGCGTCCGCCGGCACACATCGCCGCTCGCGCTGCTGCAAACCGGACGGCGGATTCCGAGGAATCTCCGGTGGTCATACGCAGCGAAGGTCGAGCTCCCGGCTCGACAAACCCAACGGCGAAACCAAACTCTGCTTTTATGATTTCGGGTCGGGAGCGATTGTCGCTCGGTCTTCATTCCGTTCGGGAGGCCATTAAGGTTCGACCGCATGCGATTAAACGCCTGGGACTTCGCGAAGACTATTTACGCGCACCGCAGATCAAAGAAATCGCGGATCTCGCCACAGAAAACAATGTCGAGATTCGACCGCTTTCAGCAAAAGAGCTCGATAACATCGGCTCAGGTCACCAGGGTGCGGCTGCCGTCATTACGGAATCGCCGAAGTTCAATCTCAACGCCTTGAAGAAGCTCGATAAGTGTATTGTGGTTGCCTGCGATGGCTTGGAAGATCCCATGAACCTTGGGGCAATTCTTCGTTCTGCTTGGTTGTTAGGGGCGGCGGGCATTCTGCTGCCGCAAGACCGCAGCGTGACCGTCACAACTGCCACAACAAAAGTTGCTAGTGGCGGAGCGGAACATGTACCGGTAGAGGTTGTATCCAATCTTCCCCGCGAGCTCGAGCTCATGCGCGAAGCGGGATTCTGGATCTTTGGCCTCGCCGAGAAAGGAACGGGGCTTCCTTGGAACTTTAAGCTTCCGGAAAAAATCGTGTGGGTTATCGGGTCCGAGTCCTCGGGCCTCAGAATCACCGTCGAGCGCGCTTGTGATGAACTCGTGAAGCTTCCGCAAGTTCCGGGTGGATCGAGCTATAATGCAGCTGTCGCCGCGACTATGGCCCTCTATGAGTCTGTCCGTCAGCACGGTCTACCGCCTAAGTCTTAGGCTTTTTGGGCAGAAAAACGAGTCAATCGCGGTTGTCGGCGGAAAGTCTTTGACTCGGTTCTTCTGGCTCCCGTAAATGGACAGTCGTTCTTTTGGTTAACTTAGGCTGGTTTAGCTCAATTGGTAGAGCAGCTGATTTGTAATCAGCAGGTTGCGGGTTCGAGTCCCATAACCAGCTCCATTTTAATCAAAGGTTCGCGACAGGTTTTTTTGACAATTCGTTCGGTGATAGTTCCGCTGTTTTCCTAGTGTATTTGTAGAGCGTTTTGAGCGGAGAGGTACCCAAGTGGCCAACGGGGGCAGACTGTAAATCTGCTGGCTCCGCCTTCGCAGGTTCGAATCCTGCCCTCTCCACCACTTTTCTCACAGGCGCGTTTAGGTAGAAGCGATCTTTGATTGTACGAAGCTGTTGAAAAGACAGTCGAATTGACGAGGTTTGGAACGGGCGGGAGTAGCTCAATTGGCTAGAGTATCAGCCTTCCAAGCTGAGGGTTGCGGGTTCGAGACCCGTCTCCCGCTCCAATTTTCCTCGTCGTGTTTAGTCTCTTCACCGATCTCTTAGTTTTCCTGCCCATGTGGCTCAGTGGTAGAGCACGCCCTTGGTAAGGGCGAGATCGGGGGTTCGATTCTCCCCATGGGCTCCATTACGTCGTTACGTCCTCCGGCCTTCACTGCTTTTCGTGCAGTGGCGCGAAAAGATTTTGGAGCTGCCGCTCCTGGTTTTTACGGCTCGGGTGAGCCTCGTTCGTTCGACGCTCTCACCCTCGTTTCGCGCAGTGGCGCGAATTGAATTGGGCAGGTCGTTGACCGATCAAAGTGGTAGAGATACTTCATCAGAATACAAAATTTTTGCAGAGCGCTTCATGAAAGATTCGGTGAGTAAGATGTCTACGCTTTTCGCTCTTCCTCCAGCTGATATGGTGATTTTTGGCGGCATGGGTGACTTGTCGCTTAGAAAAATTCTGCCTGCCCTTTATTACCGCTTCACGGAGAAACAATTTAATCACGAAGGACGAATTTTCGTTCTGGCTAAGACGGAACTCGCTCAAGATGCGTTTCTCGCGCAGGTTCACGAGCATCTCCAGCTGCACGTGAAGAAAGATGATTTTAGCGAGAACAAATGGAGAGATTTTTCCAAAACTCTTCGGCACGTTCGCGTAGATGCGAATGATCAAGCTACTTACGCGTCGTTTTCGAAACTTCTTTCAGATCAAGCGAGGCCCGTTCGAGTATTCTATTTAGCAACGCCGTCCTCCGCGTTCGGAGAGATCTGTCATCAGCTAAAAGTTAACGGCTTAATAACTTCGGAATCTCGTGTGGTCGTGGAAAAACCGCTGGGTTCCAACATGGCGACATTTCAAAGTCTTGACGAGTCTATCTTGGATTGTTTCCATGAAAATCAAATCTATCGAATTGACCACTACTTGGGAAAAGAAACTGTCCAAAACCTCATCGTCTTGCGATTTGCCAATAATATATTTGAACGTCTTTGGAACAGCGACAATATCGAACACGTTCAAATCACCGTCGCTGAAGAAATTGGTGTTGGAAATCGAGGCCGCTATTACGACGATTCGGGTGCACTGCGAGACATGGTTCAAAACCACTTGTTGCAGCTTCTCTGCTTGGTTGCCATGGAGGCTCCAAGTCACATTACGCCTGACCAAGTCCGAGATGAAAAACTCAAAGTCCTGAAGTCGTTGCGGCCGATCCTCGCGAATGACTGCCAACAGCTGACGGTCAAGGGTCAGTATCGAAGCGGCATGGCCGGTCACACACGCATGAACAGCTACGTCGAAGACGTCGGAGTAGCACAAAGTCAGACCGAGACTTACGTGGCGATAAAGGCTTTTGTCGATAACTGGCGTTGGTCGGGAGTTCCGTTTTATTTGCGCACTGGCAAGCGGATGCAAAAACGTTTTTCCGAAATCGTTATCCAATTTCGAGCAGTACCGCTGAACATATTCCCTGGCACAACTAGCCCGCCAGAAACCAACAAGCTTATTATCCGCTTACAGCCGGATGAAAGTGTGAAGTTGCAAGTTGCGACGAAGACGCCTGGTCCGGGCGGCTACCGAATCCAGCCGGTTTTTTTAAATTTGAGTTTTTCCGAAGCATTTACCCACCGTTCACCAGACGCTTACGAACGTCTTTTGATGGACGTGGTGCGAGGCAATCCGACTTTGTTTATGCGCTCGGATGAAGTGAAGGCTTCATGGAGTTGGACAGAAAATATTTTAGAAGCTTGGAAGTCCACCAACCAACCCGTTTTGCCTTATGGCGCGGGCACTGTTGGACCAGCGGATGCGGCCGTTTTGCTAGGGAAAGACGGCGCGAAATGGCATGAGGAATACTTGTGAAGGCTTCGACATTTAAGACTTTCGACAGTAAAGAGAGTTTGTTTAAGTGTCTCACAAACGATGTGACGGAAATCTTGACGGAGGCAATAAAGCAGCGCGATCGAGCGTCGTTTGCTGTGTCTGGAGGAAAGACGCCACAACCATTTTTTCAAGCATTAAGCGCTGCGAAGTTAAATTGGTCCAAGGTGTCTGTCACCTTGGCTGATGAAAGGTGGGTACCTACCGACCATGCAGACAGCAATGAAAAACTAGTTCGAGATAGTTTACGTGTTGAAGGTCTGCGACTCATTTCTTTGAAGAGCTCTGCCGCGGACCCCTATCTGGGATCCGTCGATGTGAGTCGGAGTTTAGCGACAATGTCTAAACCATTTGATGTTGTTGTTTTAGGAATGGGTGACGATGGGCATACCGCTTCACTATTTCCTACTTCAAAGGATCTGAAGCTTGCGCTTTATCCTGAAAATGCGGAAACGTTGTGCGTTGGGCTTACGCCGCCGGCCTATGCTCCGCACCCAAGAATCACGCTCACTCTACCGGCCCTTTTGGATTCTAAAAAAATAATTGTCCTGATCAACGGAGATAAGAAAAAAAGCGTTTATTTTAAAGCTTGTGAAGAAGGACCGGTGGAGGAAATGCCAATCCGGGCCATCCTACAACAGCAAAAGACTCCCGTGGAAGTCTATTGGACGGCGGAATGACGAACCAGAAGTTACTGACGATTACAAATCGAATTAAAGAACGAAGCCTGAAGACCCGCGCATTTTATCAACAGCGCATGACTCTTCAAGAGAGCAAGAAGCCTCGTAGAATGCAGCTTTCTTGCGGCAACTTGGCTCATGGATTTGCGGCATGCGCGCCGATCGAAAAGAGCAAACTACGAACGACAGAAAAGCCCAATGTCGCCATTGTTTCTGCGTACAATGAGATGCTTTCAGCCCACAAACCCTACGAGAGTTTCCCTAAAATTATTAAAGAAGAAGCTCTTTCCGTCGGCGCGATCGCGCAGTTTGCCGGCGGGGTACCGGCAATGTGTGACGGAGTCACGCAAGGCCAAGACGGAATGGATTTGTCGCTTTTCAGTCGCGACGTCATTGCGCAATCAACAGCGATCGCGCTTTCCCACAATATGTTTGATGCCGCACTTTTGCTTGGCATCTGCGATAAAATTGTTCCAGGAATGCTGATGGGGGCTTTATCGTTCGGACATTTGCCCGTGATTTTCGTGCCCGGTGGTCCGATGCCGTCAGGTCTTGCCAATAAAGAGAAGGCGAGAATTAGGCAGCTCTATGCAGAAGGTAAAGCGACGCGCGAACAATTGTTAGAGGCTGAAGCTCAATCCTACCACGGCGAAGGCACCTGCACATTTTATGGAACTGCAAATACAAATCAAATGCTGGTCGAAATCATGGGGTTGCAACTGCCGGGGAGCTCATTCGTGCAGCCCCACTCTCCGCTGCGAGAAGCGCTGACGCGAGAAGCGACGCGAAAAGCAATTCAATTGAGCAGTTTGGGAAATGAGTATCTGCCGCTTTGGAAAATCGTAGATGAACGGTCGATTGTGAATGCGATTGTTGGGCTTTGCGCTTCGGGCGGTTCGACAAATCACACGATTCATCTTATCGCCATAGCGAAAGCAGCAGGCATACAAATTAATTGGAATGACTTTCACGAAATCTCTGCGATGACGCCAATGTTGTGTCGCGTTTATCCGAACGGGGAAGCCGACATCAATCACTTCCACGCCGCTGGAGGAACAGGGTTTTTGATTCAGGAGTTGTTGCGATCTGGAATGCTTCACGATGAGGTGCACACAATCGCTGGCTTAGGATTGAAAAACTATACCCAGGAAGCCTTTTTGAATCTCAACAAAGTTCAGTGGAAGCCCGCGGCAGCGGAAAGTCATGACCTCAACGTATTGAGGCCAGTGGCCAGTCCATTTCAAGATCAAGGCGGACTACAATTGCTCGAGGGCAACATTGGACGCGCGATTATGAAAACCTCCGCGCTCAAAGATCAACATTTGGCTGTTGAAGCAGAGGCCCGAGTTTTTTCGGATCAAGATCAGTTTTTAGAGGCCTTTAAAAAAGGCAGTTTGAATTGCGACTTTGTCGCTGTCATTACGCATGAAGGACCGGGCGCATGCGGTATGCCCGAACTTCACAAGCTAACGCCGGCCCTTGGCGTCCTACAGGACAAGGGATTTAAAGTGGCACTGGTGACCGATGGAAGAATGTCGGGTGCGTCCGGAAAAGTACCCGCGGCTATCCATCTAACTCCGGAAGCGATAAAAGGTGGACTGATCGGCAAAATTAAAGATGGCGACGTCATCAGGATCGACGCTCGAGCTGGAACTTTGCAGGTCAAGTTAAGCGCTGCAGAGCTGGCGGAGCGTAAAGTGGTAAATCCAGATTTAAGTTATAAACATTTTGGTTCAGGACGTGAGCTTTTCTCGCAGCTACGGCATTGTGTTACCGCGGCCGAAGATGGGGCTTCTACCTTAGGCTTACAATAAAGGAATTTAGTGCATGTTGGAAAAATTGTTGAAAATCAGCCCGGTTATTCCAGTTGTAACCATTAAGAAATTGGAAGATGCAGTTCCAATTGCCGAAGCCCTCTTAGAGGGGGGGATAAAAATTATCGAAATCACTTTAAGAACAGATGCGGGCCTCCCATCCATCGAGGAGGTGTCAAAACGCCTTTCCGATATGACAGTGGGGGCGGGAACAGTTAGCAATCCCGAGCAATTTAAACAGGCAAGTAACGCCGGATCGAAATTCATTGTGAGCCCGGGGTTGACAGACCGCTTGGCCCAGTTCGCTCTTTCAGAAAAGACACCTTATCTGCCGGGAGTTGCAACGATTAGCGAAATCATGAAAGCCCGCGACTATGGCTTTCACCATCTCAAGCTTTTTCCGGCATCTGTGGTTGGTGGTCCGGTCGCCATTAAGCAGTTTTCGTCACTGTTTTCGGACATTTATTTTTGCCCGACTGGAGGGATCAGTTTGGCAAACATGAAGGACTACCTCACGATTTCCAATGTCGTTTGCATCGGTGGATCATGGTTAACGCCTGAATCAGCCATTGAATCGAAAAATTGGAACGAAATTACGCGTTTGTCGCGACAGGCAGTGGCAGCGGCTTTCGCCTGAACCATCGCTACGCAGTGCAAGACGAGTACACCTTGGTCTCTTCTGCCTCTAGAACATTAGCTCCTAAAAACGGAGAGGGGAATTCTGCTTTTGAAGCCATTCGATCGCCTATCATTTTGGCTACGGAGAAATCTGTTTCCCGCATGGGTTGCATTTGCCGTCCTATCCGTCATCTTTACTTTTTCGCACTCTGCATTCGCCGAAGTTAGAATTCAGCTTTGGCACAGTCAGATGTATGCGCATCGTAAGGTGCTGGCCGATCTGGGGCGCGAGTTTGAAGCGGCCAATCCCGGGGTCAAAGTCGACATTCTCTATCGAGAGACAGAAGAGCTTCGGTCGGCCTATCAAAGTGCCGTTATGGGCGGAAGTGGACCAGATCTCATTTACGGTCCCAGTGATCAAGTCGGTCCAATGTCGACGATGGGAATCATTGCACCACTTGAAAAAATATTCTCGCCCGAAGAACTTGCTGAGTTTCATCAGCTCGCTTTGATCAATTACCGCGACCATCTCTATATGATTGGCGATCGCATCGGAAATTTCTTGATGCTGATTTACAACAAAAAGTTGATGAAGGAGCCGCCGAAAACCGTTGAAGAGCTTACTGCAATCGCCAAAAAACTGACGATTGATACCGATGGTGACGGTCGCACGGACCAATTCGGGCTCGCATTTAATTTCACTGAGCCTTATTTTTTCGTTCCTTGGATCAGCGGATTTGGCGAATCTTTCCTGAGCGCAGATGGACAGCCGAATCTGGCGACCAAAGCAACCGTCGATGCGTTCACGCTGATTCGCGATTGGAAAACAAAAGATCGTATCATTCCTAGTGAGTGTGATTACGAGATGGCAAATTCGCTCTTTAAGCAGGGGCGCTCGGCGATGGTCATCAATGGCGATTGGTCGTGGGGCGACTATTTAGAGGCGAAAATTGATTTTGGCATTGCGCCTCTGCCGCAGGTCAAAGCCACTGGACGTTGGCCAACGCCGCTTGTGGGAACGACCGGCTATTCCTTAAATCCGAATCTTGCCGATGACCGCAGGGAAACAGCGATTCGTTTTTTAAGATTCATGCTGTCTTCGCACGCCCAAGAGAAATTTACCCAGCAGGTTTCAACGTTTCCGTCGCTTCTTCGCCTTCAGGCTTCTGATGCAGTTAAAAGTAATCCGATTTTGCGCGATGCCGTCCCGATTATGGCGCGTGGTAAGCAGATGTCAGTCGCGCCCGAACTTCGGGCCGTTTGGGATAGTCTTCGGCGCGAGTACCAAAGCGTCCTCGGCGGCGTCTCAGAACCAGAAGCGGCCTCTCGTCGTGCGCAGTCCGATTCACTCGCGCAAATTCAGCGAATGAACGAGACTCTTCTACCAGATGGAACGCGCTGGATTGTTTTGGCGTTACTCATAGGCGTCCTTGGCTATCTTATTGTTCAATCGTTGAAAGGCATAAAGGCGATTCGTTCGGCGCGAGCGGGAAGCTTGAAGTTTGCCTACCTTATGACCTTGCCAGCCGTAATCGCTCTTTTCTTGGTTGTCGTCTATCCATTCGTTTTTAATATCCTACTTTCGTTTTCGAACTTTTCACTTATGACATTCCGCGATTGGAAGATCGTCGGGATGCAACACTACATCAGCGCGGTATCGGATTGGTCGTTCTATGGCCTCTTACTGAAGACTCTGATTTGGACCTTTACCAATGTGTTCATGCACATGGTGCTTGGCGTGGGTTTGGCATTGCTGATTGATCAAACGTTGCCCGCAAAGCCACTTTGGCGAACGCTGCTGATTATTCCCTGGGCCGTGCCTCAATATATTACCGCACTCACTTGGCGAGGTCTGTTCAATCGAGAATATGGTCCGATCAATCAATTCTTAGCGGATTTTTTAAGTTTACCGCCTTTGGATTGGTTGTCGGATCCTTTGCTGGCTTTCACGGCCTGCTTTATAACGAATGTTTGGCTCGGGTTTCCGTTTATGATGGTGGTGGCGCTAGGTGGTCTGCAGACGATCCCGCACGACCTCCATGAGGCCGCTCGCGTTGATGGCGTTTCGGCCTATCGACGATTCTGGTTGATCACATGGCCGCTGCTGCTTCCGGTCCTGAAACCAGCGGCTGTCCTTGGCTGTATTTGGACCTTCAATTCTCTGGGAGTCATTTGGCTTGTCAGCAACGGCGGCGAGCCAGCTGATCAAACTCACATTTTGGTGACCTACATTTACCGCGCTGCCTTCAATCTCTACCGCTATGGCCACGCAGCTGCTCTTTCAGTTCTGACATTCTTGCTGCTATTTCTTCTTGCGCGAGTGATGACAAAAAAGGAAGAGGCGATCAAATGATTCGAAAGACTTCATCGTTGCTTGTCCTTCTTTTGTTTAGCTTTATTGCGGTCTTTCCGATTCTTTATGTGGTCGCGATGGCCACGCACGATAACTCTGCGTTCGCACAACGGCTTACGGAGCTCGATTGGATGCAGGCGGATCTTAAAAATTTTAGGAAGCTCATTCTGGAAACTGAGTTTCTCATCTGGCTTCGGAATTCGGTCCTGATCAGTGTCACAGTCTCAATGGTGGGTGTCAGTCTGTCATCGATGGCGGGCTATGCTATCGCCAGGTACCGTTTTCCCGGCCACCACTGGATACTGAGGTCGCTTCTGACAACACAGATGTTTCCCGCTAGCATGTTGATGTTGCCAATGTTCGTCGTGCTGACCCAGCTGAAGCTAATAAATAGTTTTGTTGGACTCCTTGTTGTTTACAGTTCCTCGGCGCTGCCATTTTGTATCTGGCAGATGAAAGGTTTTTTCGAAACCGTTCCGAGGGAACTAGAAGAGGCCGCGCGATTGGACGGCCTTTCGGCCTTCCAAACTTTTTATCGAGTTATTCTCCCGGTCGCGTCTCCCGCACTAGTTGTGACAGGCCTCTTTACCTTCATGACGTCATGGAGCGAGTACATGATCGCGGCGATTGTGCTCCAAGATCCTGCGCTTTATACGCTTCCGCTGGGACTTAAAAGCTTTCAAGCAAGCATTGCAACTGACTGGGGCCTTTACGCCGCCGCAAGTTTGATTATCAGCACGCCGATCGTGGTGCTGTTTTTGGCACTCAGTCGGTTTCTGGTCTCTGGTTTAACTGTTGGAAGTGTGAAGGGTTAATTCTATGTCAAGTATTCGCCTCGAGAACGTAAGTAAATCCTTTGGCGCGACCACGGTCCTAAGGCCGCTCAATTTGGAAATTCAATCAGGTGAATTTCTTGTTTTGCTGGGACCATCTGGCTGCGGAAAGTCGACTTTGTTGCGTTTGATTGCCGGCCTCGAGGCTCCTGATTCCGGTCGCGTTTTCATCAACGATCGCGACGTGACGGATAAAGATCCGTCGGCGCGCGATCTTGCCATGGTTTTTCAAAGCTATGCTCTTTACCCACACCTGACGGTCGGTGAAAACCTAGGGTTCGCGCTAAAGAACCGAGGCGATTCGCCTGCGAAGATTCAGGCTAAAGTAAAAGAGGTCGGCGACCTTTTGGATCTTTCAAATCTCCTGGATCGAAAGCCAAAAGCGCTTTCTGGTGGACAACGTCAGCGAGTCGCTTTGGGTCGTGCTCTGACTCGAGAAACGCCAGTGATTCTTTTTGACGAACCTCTATCCAATTTAGACGCCCATTTGCGAACCCAGATGCGCGTAAAAATTAAAGCGCTCCACGAGCGATTGAAGAACACGATGGTTTACGTTACTCACGATCAGGTTGAAGCGACGACGATGGGTGATCGCATTGCTGTATTGAACCGTGGGCTGATTGAGCAACTGGACACACCTAAAAATATCTATCAAAGCCCTGCCAGTGAATTCATCGCACGGTTCATCGGCACACCCGAGACCTGTTTTTTTCTCTCGAAGATCAATTCACGGCTTGGTTACTCGGAAAAAGACCAGCTCGCAATTCGGCCGGAGCATATCACTGTCGGCAATGGCGAGTTCCAAGGAAAAGTTCTTCTTCTTGAGAATCTAGGAGCGCAAACCTTGATTCACATTGAGAGTGCATTCGGTGATGTTCGGGCGTTGAAGCAGGAGACGGGAAGTCTTAAGGTTGGCGAACCTATTCAATTTGAAATCAACCGCAGCAAACTGATGCGGTTTGACGAGCTCCACAGGGAGGTATCGAATGTTTAAAGTCCCAATGCTATTTTTTTTGAGCGCCCTTTTGCCGCATCCAGCGTCGGCTGATGAAGGCGCAACACATTTGTCGGCGACGATCGGTCCGCGCACTGCTTTCGTACAACTTTTTGAATGGCCGTGGGACGATGTTGCCCGTGAGTGCGAAACTGTTTTAGGTCCCGGTGGATTTTCGGCGGTTCAAGTTTCGCCACCGCAAGAACACCTCGATTGGCCCGGCTCCCCATGGTGGGCGCGTTACCAGCCCATCAGTTATAAGTTGGAGTCGCGCTCGGGCGATGCGAAGCAATTCGCAGATATGGTCAATCGCTGCAAAAAAGTGGGGGTCGACGTCTATGCAGATGCCGTGATCAATCACATGGCGGGAATGTCGTCGGGATCTGGTAGCGCAGGTTCCGCCTTTCATCATAAATCGTATCCGGGACTTTATAGCGCCAACGACTTTCACAGCTGTGGCCGAAACGGGAACGATGACATCTTGAACTTTCAAGATCCCTGGGAAGTGCAAAATTGTGAGCTCTTGAATCTTGCCGATTTAAAAACTGGTACTTTGGAGGTGCAAGATCGCATCAGCGAGTACCTCAATCGACTTCTGAGACTTGGCGTTTCGGGCCTTCGCATAGATGCTGCGAAGCACATTCCTGCGAATGATTTGAAGGCCGTATACCAGCGCCTAAAAAAACCGGCCTATATTTATCATGAACTGATCTTGGGTTATCAAGAGCCGATTCCCTACTCGGACTATCTAGCGCTTGGCGATGTATCGGACTATCCCTATCCTTTCATCGTTTCCGAAGCGTTCTATCGGCAAGACTTTACTCGCTTGCTTGGTCTGGGGCACGGGACAATCCCGACAACCGAAGCTGTGGTCTTTCTGACCAATCATGATATTGAACGAGAAAAGCGGCCCTACCTTTTGTCGCGCCATCAGAACAGTGAACTTTACCGTCTTGCTAATACATTTATGCTCGCGTGGCCTTACGGATATCCGCAGCTCTATTCGGGTTACAAATTTCAAAGCTTTGATGATGGACCACCGTTGGATGCGAACAAGCGCACATTGCCAATCCTAAAACCAAATGGTGATTGTGCGGCACCGTGGACATGTGAGCATCGCGAGCCAGCGGTTTTACGAATGGTGGATTTTCGCAATCGAACGAGTCATCGTTTTTTTGCAAGCCACCTTTGGACCAACGGTAAGGATCAAATCGCATTCGGGCGCGGCGATGCTGGATTTGTTGTGATTAATGCGTCGCCTGATCAAACCTTAAATCGAAAATTATACCACGGACTTCGCGACGGTTCATATTGCAACATTTTGGCTGCAGATTACGATGCACAAGCAGGAACTTGTGCGGTGCCGACGGTTGTTTCTCAAGGGCAAGTTCAACTGCAGATTCCGCCGCTCTCGGCCTTTGTGCTCCTTTCGAGAGATCTTGGTGAGAAAGGGAAAAACCGGTGAGTAAGCGGGCCACTAGGTACACGATTGGACTTGATCTCGGCGGAACAAAGTTGGCCGCAGCATTGGTCAACCACCGTGGAGAGATCGTGGATAGCACGAAGGTACCGGTGGGCTTTCGTGACTCCGAGACGTCAGCCATTGCTCAGAGACGGCTTGTTAGTCTTATGGCCGAAATCTGCGTTGATTTTCGTCGACGATATCCCTCGGAAGCAAAACGCCTCAAAGGCATAGGACTCGCCAGCGCCGGGCCGCTAAATGTTGATGACGGTGAGCTAATTAACCCCGTCAACTTTCCGAAGTGGAAGACGGTGCCGATCCGAAAGATGCTGGAGGCAGAGCTCCGCCGAAATGATATGCCATTCAAGGTCGCCTTTCAGAATGATGCGATCGCTTCTGCGCTAGCCGAGGGCTGGGTTGGCGGCGCCAAAAATATGTCGTCCTACGCTGTGGTCACAGTCGGTACGGGCATTGGCACCGGAGTTATTTTTAATGGTCGCCCCTGTCAAAGTAGGGGAATGGGTTCAGAATTCGGGCACCTGATTTTTGACGGGACAAAGCTTGGCGCTGAGTCTAGGAAACATCTAAGTATCGAAGGGATTGCGTCCGGTACGGCGCTTTTGCGCCGGGCCCGCGCCGATGGCTTTTCGGGCTATTCAGTTGAGGAGCTAGTTGAGCGGATTCAATCCGGCGAGACAAAGTGGCTTCCTCTGTTTGATGACATGGCCCGAGCTTTGTCTGTTCTCTGTTATTCACTTTCGATCGGTTTTAACCTGGAGGGAATTTTATTTTCAGGTGGGTTATTGAAGGTGCGAGAACTGTATCTAGCTAAGACCAAAGATTACTATCGTCAGCTTATCACGGAGTTTAATCCTCGGTTCGAGTGTCGCTTGCAGCCTGCAAAAACAAGGCAGGCGGCCGGTGTGATTGGCGCCGCCTATTTGCCGTTACTCGCGACAACTCAGCCGAAACAGAAGAAGAGATAAAATGAATTTCAATCCAACAAAGCTTCGCGCAACCGCTCGATTTTTAGGACTTCAGGCGTCTTATCTCAACCCTGTCTTTGGCGACACCAAAGCAGATTGCTCGGTTTTGCATCAGATGATCGAACAGCTAGCCGAGCGCACGATTTCGACGGATCAAGATCTCGATCGGCTGCGAGAAGATTTAAAGGACGATCGCTGGGCGCATGGTCTGCCTCCCTCAATCGTTGCATGGGGAGGCGAATCGCAGCTTGTTCCGGTGTTTTCCTCAAACTCGGATCTCGCAAAACCAGGCGTTACTTTGGAACTCATTGACGACGAGTCGGGAGATCCGGTTTCTGCAGAAAATATAAAATGGAAATGTACGATGGTGCGCTCGCTGCCAAAAGGAAAAGTTTGGCAGCTAAAGTTCAAATTAGATCTCTCAAAATTGAACAAGAGTCTTGGAGCATATTTTCAGTTGAAACTGAAAGCGGGTGAGCGTGAATTTCGTTCGCTCGTTATTTGCCCTCCTTCCTGTTTAAAGTCGCCTGAAGAACTTAAAAACTCCGAGGGGCCGTTTTTACCTCTGCATGCGGTTCGCACGGGGGACGAAATCGGCATGGGATCTTTACGAGAGTTGCGCAAAATCGCAACCGAGCTTCGCGAAAACGGCGCTAAGTGGGTTTCGTTGTTTCCACTTTTGCCAGGAAACTTTGATCACCCGGATTGCGATCCCAGCCCTTACTCGGCGCTCAGCCGACTTTTTTGGAACGAGATTTACATCGATATTGAGTCTGCGATGAAGCGCCACAATTCTTCGAAGGCGCACTCCATATTTAATTCCGATCAGTTTCAAACCGAAGCGAAACGTCTGCGCGAGGACGATTTCGCTGATTACCACGCCGTCTATCAATTGAAGAATCAAGTCCTGGATGTTCTCGCTGAAGAGTTCTTTGCGACAAAACAAGATGCGTCAAACGACTACCAAGACTTTTTGCGCTCAACCCCCGAGATAACTGGTTACGCGGCTTTTCGCGCCGGTCGTGAATCCGCCTATGAGACCGCCGATCGATATCATCGCTTCGTTCAATTCGAAATGCAGCGACAGCTTCGCGATCTCGCTACGAGTTTGCCGCTTAAGCTCTACATGGATTTTCCGATTGGAGTGAATGACGGTGGTTTCGATCAAAGTGCCTTTCCAGAAATTTTCTTCCGGAAAGTTTCTGTAGGGGCTCCACCCGAGCTCGTCTTCAGAAATGGACAGGATTGGGGTTTCTCACCGTTTCATCCCAAACGGCTTCGGCAAACGGGCTATCAGTATTTTCGAAAAACGCTTCGGCATCATTTGCAATTCGCAAAAATTTTGCGGCTTGATCACGTGATGGGGCTTTACCGAGTGTTCGCGATTCCAAAAGGGCAGGGCGCGAAGAGTGGCGTTTATTTGCGTTACCAACCAGAGGACATGCTAGCCATTGCCGTGCTCGAAGCCTCGCGAAGTGGAGCTGACTTCATCGGCGAGAACCTCGGTACTGTTCCAGACCAGGTGAATCGCATCATGAAGGAACGAGGGATCAAAGGAATGTGGGTGCTTGAAATGGAAACTCACAAATCGCCCACGTCTGCCTTTAGCAGTGTGACTCAGGATCAGCTTTTCTGTTTGAATACCCACGACATGCCGATGCTGACCGCCTACTTGAATTGCGAGGACTTACCGGAAGTCTCGAGATTGGGCATAGTAGATCCAGCGACAGCATCCAGTCTTGCCGAAAGTCGAAAAGCCGACCTCCGGCCTTGGATTGAAAAATATGGCAGTCCCGAGCGCGGAGAGTTTGCAAATGCTGTGATCGACGATCTTCGGGCGGTGAAACCATTATACTTTGTCATCAACCCTGAGGACTTGGTTGGCGAAACGCGCCCTATGAATATTCCAGGTACTTACAAAGAGGTACCGAACTGGCGAAGGAAGTTTTCGTTTCAAGGGGTTAAATTTAAGAGTTCGGGCGGAAAGACAATTCGCTAGAGTTCGTATTCTTTTGAGGCTTCAAGAGGGAGCTGGGGGGGCTTTATGTTTTCTTCTTTGATTGCGGGCGGTTGTTTGGCGCTGGGAGCGTGTCTGACGAACACCCACATCGAGTTTACTGTTGCGAGCGAAAATGCGACTCAAATGGAAGTTTGTCTTTTTTCGCGACCAATGGGTGCGCAGCCGGAAGTTTGTCACCCATTAACCCGCAACCAGACTTTGTATTGGTTTGCGAAAGTGCCGAAACCGAGTTTCGCCCCTGTTTATTACGCCTATCGCGCATGGGGGCCTAACTGGCCGTATAGCAAAAGCTGGAAGCCAGGAGACACAGCTGGCTTTTTAGCTGATGTCGATCGGAATGGTAATCGTTTTAATCCGAACAAGCTCTTGCTCGATCCCTACGCGCTAGAAGTCAGTCACGGCTTCGACCGCGTGCACGAAATAGATCATTTCAATTCAGGTCCACTTTATCGCTCGATCGATACAGGTCCCTTGGTGCCCAAAGGAATTGTTTCTGAAGCGCTTCCTCATCGCCGGAACGATATTATTCCGGACGGGACAAAGCCGTCGCATTCAATTCGCACGGACGTGGTCTATGAAGTGCATGTGCGCGGCTTCACGCACGACGACCACAGCGTACCAGCGCAGTACCGAGCAACCTATAAAGGGGCAGCGCTCAAGGCAAAGTATCTTAAGTCTTTAGGGGTAACAGCCGTCGAGTTTCTGCCAGTTCATGCCAAGTCCTCGCCTCAAGGGTTGCCTAATTATTGGGGTTACATGACGCTCAGTTATTTTGCCCCTGAACCAACTTATGCGTTTGATCGTTCTCCTGGTGGACCAACCCGCGAATTCCGTGAAATGGTGCAGGCTTTCCACGCTGAAGGAATCAAGGTTTTCATCGATGTCGTTTACAATCACACAGCAGAAGGCGGTGTAGATGTGCGCGATGCGAACGTGAGTTCGATTTGGTCTTTTCGGGGCCTCGATAACCGCATGTACTACGAAACGGCGCCGGACCCACGTTACTTTATGGACAACACTGGAATCGGTCACAATTTTGCGACCTTTCGCGAGGTACCTCGAGAACTGATTTTAGAATCTCTCAAATATTGGAAAGAGGTACTAGGGGTCGACGGGTTTAGGTTCGACTTAGCTGCCGTTCTTGGGAACAATCCTCGATCCACTTATTTCTATTTTGATGCTGATGACCCGGGTGGGCTTTTGCAAAGAATCGAGCGCGAGCTTCCTGCGAGGCCGGCACAGGGCGGATTTGGAGCTGACCTTCTCGCAGAGCCATGGGCTATCGGCCAGGGAACCTATCAGCAGGGACGATTTCCTAAAGGCTGGGCCGAATGGAATGGCGGAGCGTTTCGAGATCCAGTTCGCGCGTTTTTCAATCAGCGCGGTGTTGAATCCGTGCCCATCGGCCGGGTGGCCAACGCGGTTTCCGGATCGGAAACCTTGTTCCGCGGAAATGGAAGGAAGCCCTTTCATTCAGTCAACTTCATTACGGCCCACGATGGTTTCACTTTGCGTGATCTGTTCACCTATAATTCGAAGCGCAATGGTCAACCCTATCCTTGGGGTCCCTCAGACGGTGGTTCGGATTCTAATCGCTCTTGGGATCAGGGCGGGGATCCAGTAGCGCAAAAACAGATGGCTAGAACTGCAATGCTATTGCTATTCACTTCCGCGGGCACTCCGATGCTCCTCGGTGGTGACGAGCTTTATCGTACTGCGAAAGGCAATAACAACCCCTGGAATCTGGATACTGAAGTTAACCACCTTCCGTGGCCAAACCTTCAATCTCACGCGCCCTATTTCGATTACGTTCAACACTTGATCAACTTCCGCCACCGCCACCCAGAGTTTGCGCCGGCTGAATTTTTCTTGGGAGTCGATCAAGACGGAAATGGACTAAAAGACATTACCTGGTTTGATCGCGACGGTCGAGAAATGGCAAATTCAGTCTTTGCGGAAGACGGCCCCTTTCTCTCTTGGCGAATCGATTCGGTCGAGGGTCGGAAAAGATTAAAAAAAGCGCGCCCACGAGCGACCGTCAAATCTGTACAAGGCGCTTCGCGATCGGTCCTCGTTGCCATCAATGCCGGCTTTCATTCGATTGATTTTAAACTTCCAGCAACCGCCCCTGGGTATTCTTGGTTTCGTGTGGCGGATTCGGCTAGCTGGATGGAGCCGCTAGCTAACCATCATCCGGCGGGGCAAGAAGTGCAGTTAGCAACCAATTACGTGGTGAATCCGCGCAGTGGGATTTTGCTAATTGAACGCCAAATTTCCAAGTAAAGGGTTTGACTAAACTTAGGTCCGACCGGCTCGATGTGCTGCATTATTGGGCTTCTTTGCGGCACACTCCGTCGCTACAGTCGGTCGTATGGGCCTACATCACTTCCCAGTCGGATAAGATTTGCGTTTTTCCTTACTCTATGGGAACTCTCACCCTCTCACGGCGAAATTCCGTTCGGCCTTCGTCCGTCTTTTTTGTAAAGGCGATTTTAAACGACGATTTGTCTGACTAGTTTTGTAAGCGTGATTTTGAATTGGATTTAGTAAGTTAATTATAGCTCGAATCTTAAGTATAAGGCGCCTGCTTTAGAACAGAATTTAGCTAGTGTTTTTTTGGGCGAAGATCCCAGGAGGAAGTAAATGTCTAAGGAGAAGTTTGACCGGAGCAAACCCCACGTCAACATCGGCACCATCGGTCACGTCGACCACGGTAAAACATCGCTGACAGCGGCTATCACAAAAGTACTAGCTGAAACAGGCGGAGCAACCTTCCTCGCTTACGATCAAATCGACAAAGCTCCGGAAGAAAAAGCACGCGGTATCACGATCTCGACTTCGCACGTTGAATACCAAACTGCGAATCGTCACTACGCACACGTCGACTGCCCAGGTCACGCGGATTACGTAAAGAACATGATCACTGGCGCAGCTCAAATGGACGGCGCGATTCTCGTTGTTTCTGCAGCTGACGGTCCGATGCCACAAACTCGTGAGCACATCCTCCTTGCACGTCAGGTTGGCGTTCCTGCGATGGTTGTCTTCATGAACAAAGTTGACATGGTTGACGATAAAGATCTTCTCGAGCTCGTCGAAGTCGAAATTCGCGAACTTCTTTCGAAGTACGAATTCCCTGGCGACGAAATTCCAATCGTACAAGGTTCGGCACTTTGCGCTCTCGAAAACAAGAGCCCAGAAATCGGACGTGAAGCGATCTTGAAACTGATGGCTGAAGTCGATCGTTACATCCCACAACCAGAGCGCGCGATCGATAAGCCGTTCTTGATGCCTGTGGAAGACGTTTTCTCGATCTCTGGTCGCGGTACTGTCGTTACAGGTCGTGTTGAGCGCGGTATCGTAAAGGTTAACGACGAAATCGAAATCGTTGGTCTCGCACCGACGCAAAAGACTGTCGTTACAGGTATCGAAATGTTCCGCAAACTTCTTGATGAAGGTCGCGCTGGAGACAACTGCGGTTGCCTCCTCCGCGGTACGAAGAAAGAAGAAGTTGAGCGCGGACAAGTGCTCGCTAAACCAGGCTCGATCAAGCCACACAAGAAATTCAAAGCTGAAGCCTACATCCTCACAAAAGAGGAAGGCGGACGTCACACTCCTTTCTTCAACGGCTACCGTCCACAGTTCTACTTCCGTACAACTGACGTGACTGGTGTCGTTACTTTGAAAGAAGGAACTGAGATGGTCATGCCAGGCGATCGCGTTGAAATGCAAGTAGAGCTCATCGCGCCAATCGCGATGGAAAAAGAGCTCCGCTTCGCTATTCGCGAAGGTGGCCGTACAGTTGGTGCCGGCGTTGTTGTCGACATCAGCGAGTAGTATTCAAATTCGCTGATCGCCTCGAGGCGATTGGCGTTTTGTACTAAGAAGGTCGAGTCGAAATGGGTGGGAGCCCATCTCATATAGACTCGGCCTTTCTTGATTGAGATTGATTTAGTCAGACGCAAAAAATTTATCGTTCGATCGACAGTTTAGGTAGGGCAGTAGCTCAATTGGTAGAGTTACGGACTCCAAATCCGTCGGTTGGGGGTTCGAGTCCCTCCTGCCCTGCCACTTTTTATCGGACGTCTAGGTTAAGTTTAGGAAAGGCACGAAGTTATGGATAGCGCAGTTGCCACAAATCGAAAGGCCGCAACAGTCGGCTTTATGTCAGCCGGAGTGCTGATCGGAATCACTGTAAAGGTACTTGTTGATTCAGGTGCAGCGGTTTCAACAGGGGCTCTGGGTCGTTTCTTCGCCTATGACTTCGTACGCCATGGATTGCCGGTCGTATTTGGTGTGGCGACGTTTGCATTGCTTCAGGCGAACGCAGCTGTTCGTGTTTGGGGCGACGAAGTTGTGACGGAACTCCGTAAGGTCGTATGGCCGAGCCGTGAGGACACGACGCGTATGACGATCGTGACTTGCATCATGTTGATCATCTCAGGTATCGCGCTTGGTGCGTTAGATATGGTCTCTGGAAAATTAATTGAGTGGTTGGTGAATTTGGACATCGTCCGATTCTTCTCCCGAATTTTTGGCGGTTAACTAACGATCGTTTCAAGCGGTCGTTTCGGACGCTTTTTGCACGGTGCCTTTGCACGTTGCCTTTGGACAGGAGTCGAAAATGGAAAAAAAGTGGTACATCGTCAACGTATCCACTGGAAGCGAAGCGACTGCAAAAGCTTCGATCGAAAAGCGAATCCAGCAGCAGAAGATGGAAGAGCTGTTTGGCCAGATCCTTATTCCGGCTGAAAACGTGGTCGAACTCGTAAAAGGTCAAAAAACCACGAAATCTAGGAAGTTTTTTCCTGGTTACATGTTCGTTGAGATGATTCTCAGCGAAAAAACTTGGCATGTGGTCAAAGGATCGTCAAAAGTGACCGGCTTCGTGGGCGGACAAAAACCGACTGCGGTGCCACCGGACCAAGTGCTTCGCGTGACACAGCAAATGGAGACGGGTGCTGAAAAGCCACGTCCCAAATTTAAGTTTTCGGTCGGCGAGAATGTCACTGTTGTGGATGGTCCCTTTACCAACTTCAACGGCACAGTTGAGGACATCAACGAAGAAAAAGGGAAGGTCAAAGTTTCGGTCAGCATCTTCGGACGCGCGACCCCAGTTGAGCTTGATTTTATTCAAGTTCAAAAAGTTTGATCGGAAAGTTTGCTCGAACTGATTTTAAAATAAGATTTTTAGAGCGCATTTCGCGCTTTAGAGAAACAGAACAAGTCCCTTAACAGGGATTCCCCCGCGAAGGAGTGGGTACTATGGCTAAAAAAGTCACTGCAATGATTAAGTTGCAGATTCCGGCAGGGAAGGCGAATCCAGCGCCACCCGTGGGACCGGCGCTCGGCCAGCATGGGGTAAACATCATGGAGTTCTGTAAACAGTTTAACGCCCGAACACAGGGCAAAGGTGACACGATTATTCCTGTCATCATTACTGTTTACCAGGACCGATCGTTTACCTTCATCACCAAGACGCCGCCCGTGTCGATTCTGCTAAAACAGGCAATCAAGCTCCAGTCAGGATCTAAGATGCCGCAGAAAGATAAGGTCGGTAAGGTGAACATGAAGCAAGTTCGCGAAATCGCGACACTGAAGCTTCCGGATCTCAACTGCTCGACCGTCGAGTCGGCTATGAACCAGGTTGTTGGCACTGCCAAGAGCATGGGTCTCGAAATTCAGGAGTAGAGCATGGCAAAACGCGGAAAGCGCTACAACGGCGCAAAAACAAAACTTCAGTCTCAACAAAAAGACGCTCAGGCAAAGCTTTCGATCGAGCAAGGCATCAAGCTTGCGGTTGAAACAGCAACTGCGAAGTTCGATGAATCGATCGACGTAGCAATTCGCCTGGGTATTGATCCAAAACAATCTGATCAACAGGTTCGTGGAGCAGTTCCGCTCCCACATGGTCTCGGCAGAAATGTTCGCGTCCTTGTTTTCGCTAAGGGCCCTAAAGAGGCTGAAGCGAAAGAAGCTGGTGCAGATTTCGTTGGTGGCGATGATCTCGTTGAAAAAATCAACGGCGGCTGGCTTGAGTTTGATAAAGCTATCGCGACTCCTGACATGATGGGAACCGTATCGAAAGTCGCGAAGGTCCTTGGGCCTCGTGGCTTGATGCCGAACCCAAAAGTCGGAACTGTCACGATGAACGTCGGCGACACTGTGAAAGCTGAAAAACGCGGTAAACTTGATTTCCGTGTTGATAAAGCTGGAATCATTCATGCTGGTATCGGCAAAAAATCGATGGGTGCAGAAAAGTTGAAAGAAAACTTCGCTGCATTGATTGGTGCTGTCGTAAAAGCAAAGCCGGCAAGCTCAAAAGGCGTTTACGTTCAAGGTATCAGCGTCTCATCGACGATGGGCCCAAGCGTAAAGGTCGAGCCATTGTCAGCAACGGCATCCGATACAGCGAACTAATTGTTCGAAACCGGTTGTTTTTGGATCTGAAATCGTGTCTTTTGGCACGGTTTCAGATCTGAGTTTGTTAAAGTTTTTGAGTTTTTAATTTTTAACCAGATCGCGATCAAAGACAGTAGGAGCGCTTAAAGCGTTTAATTTTCGGGGACACGGCTTAGGCCGTAATCCTAGATTCCTACCGAGAGAACGGTAACGGTAAGAAGCAAATTAAGTGATCGATGGCAGCTCATCCCTTCGGGAGAATTGACCACCAGATCAAATCAGCTGCTTTCCTTTCCTCATTCTTCTCAGCATTCGCGTTTCTTGACTGCGGTGTAAACAATCGTGTCGGCGGTCGTCGGAACGATGGTTTCGCTAGTAGTTTTGGGGCCCACGGCTTCGGTTTTGTCCGGAGTAGTCTGTGGAGATTTAATCTGTGGAGATTAGGAAAGGAGGAAAATATGTTAGTTACTCGTGAAGATAAGGCGAAAGAAGTAGCAACGCTTGCCGCGAACTTCGGTAAGGCGAACGCTGCATTTCTTGTCGACTTCAAGGGGATGACGGTTGAGCAGGTCACTGGCTTGCGCAAAAAGCTTCACCCGATCAATGCAGAAATGAGCGTTGTTCGAAACACGCTCGCTCTTCGTGCACTTTCGGGACACCCGAAGTCTGAAGCGGCATTGAAAGACGGTTTCGTTGGAACCAACGCAGTTGTGTTCGCCTACGGCGAAGCAGCGGCGACAGCGAAAACACTGCACGACTATTCAAAAGACGTTG
Organism: Deltaproteobacteria bacterium; assembly: GCA_017302795.1. Classification (GTDB taxonomy): domain Bacteria; phylum Bdellovibrionota; class Bdellovibrionia; order Bdellovibrionales; family JAMPXM01. The sequence continues at coordinate 405,332 of JAFLCB010000003.1, forward strand.
AAAGTCTTCAATTGAAAGTCGGCGTTATGGACGGCAATCCGCTCTCAAACGCTGCAGTCAAAACACTCGCAAGCTTGCCATCGAAAGATGTCTTGCGCGCAATGTTGCTCGGTACTCTTCAAGGTGCGGCTTCGAAATTCGTTCGTACTCTTGCGGCATACAAAGACAAACAAGAAGGAACGACAGCTTCGTAAGCTTCGGATCTTCAAACGATTCCCGCTTTTTCGGGAGTCGGCAAGTTTTTAACAATTATTTCGGCCAACTTGGCCAAAGGAAAAGACACAATGGCTCTTACAAAAGACGAAGTCGTAGACTTCCTCTCGGCAATGCCAGTTATCGAGCTTGCTGAGTTCATCAAAACTCTTGAAGAAAAATGGGGCGTTTCTGCAGCAGCTCCTGTTGCGGCAGCAGGCGCTGGCGCGGCTGCAGTTGTAGAAGAAAAAACAGCGTTCGACGTTGTTTTGACTGACGCAGGCGCTAACAAAATCAACGTTATCAAAGAAGTTCGCGCAGTTACAGGTCTCGGCCTGAAAGAAGCGAAAGATCTCGTTGAAGGCGCGCCAAAGACTCTTAAAGAGGGCGTGACTAAAGAAGAAGCTGCTAAACTCAAAGAGCAGATCGAAAAAGCAGGCGCGAAAGTTGCGATTAAGTAGTTTGCGAGCGGAAGCGAGCAGGCGATTAGCGAAACATTTCAGCTAATTAAGAGGCTTCCATTTGGCGAAAATTCGGCAAATGGGTTGACTTCGGAAAGTCCCAGGATGACAACAGGCGTCCTGGGATTTTTTTTGCAACCGAGCTCATCGATGAAGGATGGCTGCAGTTTTCGTTACTTTTCGAAAACGGCAGTTGAACGGCTCTCGTTAAAAAAATTTTTAGAATGACCCGTTCACTTTCAGACTCAAGGTAAACCCACGATGGGGTAATTCCTTGAGAAGAAAGGCGATCGGGTTTTGGCGCTTCCTGGGGCGACTGCTTAGATTTTTTGAGCTGATTTTTTTTATGAACGTAGACTCGATCGAATCGAGTTTCCTTTTAACGGAGGCATAATGCCCACTCAGACTACGGGTGTTCCAGTTACAGCGTCGAACTTACGCGTGCGTAAGAGCTTCGCCAAAAACAAACAGGTCATCGACATTCCGAATCTCATCGAGCTGCAAAAAAGTTCGTACGAGAGTTTTCTCCAAAAAGATGTCGATCCAGATCGTCGTGGGGAAGCGGGACTCAATGGTGTATTTAAGTCCGTTTTCCCAATTTCCGACTTCAACAACACAGCGAGCCTCGAGTTTGTTTCTTACACACTCGAACCGCCTAAGTATGATGTTGATGAGTGCCGTCAGCGCGGAATGACCTTCGCTGCAGGCATGAAGGTTACACTTCGCCTTGTGGTTTTCGATGTCGATGAACAATCGGAAACTCGCTCGATTCGCGATATGAAAGAACAAGAAGTTTACCTCGGCGACATCCCATTGATGACGGCCAACGGTTCCTTCATTATCAGCGGAACTGAGCGCGTTGTCGTGTCTCAGTTGCACCGTTCACCAGGCGTGTTCTTCGATCACGACGGCGGAAAGAATAACGCCAGCGGCAAACTGATCTACTCGGCCCGTGTAATTCCTTATCGCGGATCATGGTTGGATCTCGAATTTGATCAAAAAGATTTGATCTATGTTCGTATCGATCGCCGACGAAAATTCCCCGTCACAATTTTATTGAAGGCTCTTGGCTACAGCATCGAGCAACTTCTTGAGTACTTCTACGATCTTGACAAAGTTGTCGCCCGCAAAGGGAAGCTCTTCCGCGAAATCGACATCGAACGTATGTCGGGTCAACGGGCTTTGGTCGATATCATCGAACCTAAGTCTGGCGAAGTCCTTGTAAAGCAAGGTCGTCGTATCACACGAGCCGTTGTTAAACGCGTTCGTGACCTCGATTTGAAAGAAATCGAAATCGCGATGGAGGACCTCGAGGGCAAGGTCATCGCTCGTCCGATCATCGACGAATCGACTGGCGAAATCATCGCCGATGCTAACCAAGAGATGACTAAAGCGATCATGGAACGCTCGATCGCTTCAGGCATCGAAGAATTCCGTTTGATCTTCTTTGACGGTCTTTCGGTTGGTCCTTACCTCCGCAATACATTGTTGGTTGATAAGATCTCGACAAAAGAAGAAGCGCTTCTCGAAATCTACAAGCGCCTCCGCCCAGGCGAACCGCCAACCCCAGAAGGGGCAGAGCAGTACTTCCAGCGCTTGTTCTTCGACCCAGAAACTTATGACCTATCAGAAGTGGGTCGTATCAAGATCAACCACCGCTTCAGCATTCCGACATCTGAGTGCCCAATCAGTCACCGCACTTTGACGTCGAAAGACATCTTGTCGGCAGTAAAAACTTTGATTGATCTCAAAAACGGCCGCGGTCAGATCGATGACATCGATCACCTTGGAAACCGCCGTGTTCGCTCGGTTGGCGAATTGTTAGAAAACCAATACCGTATTGGTCTTGTCCGCATGGAACGCGCCATCCGCGAGCGCATGTCGCTTCAAGATGTTGACACCATGATGCCGCACGATCTTGTGAACGCTAAGCCAGTGAACGCAGTATTGAAAGAGTTCTTCAATGCGTCTCAGCTTTCGCAGTTCATGGATCAAACGAATCCGCTTTCGGAAATCACGCACAAGCGTCGTCTCTCGGCCCTTGGGCCTGGTGGTTTGACTCGTGACCGCGCCGGTTTCGAAGTTCGCGACGTTCACCCAACTCACTACGGTCGTATCTGCCCAATCGAAACGCCAGAAGGTCCGAACATCGGTCTTATCGCTTCGCTTGCGACTTACGCTCGTATCAATAACTACGGTTTCATTGAAACTCCGTATCGACGTGTTGAAGCAGCGAAGGTTGCTTCGAACATCGAATACATGTCGGCTCTTGAAGAGGCCGATCATCACATTGCGCAGGCGTCGCGTGAAGTCACAACCGAAATTAAGCAAGACTCGCTGACGGTTCGTGTGAACGGTGAATATGTGAACGTCGATAAAGATAAAGTTTCGCTGATGGATGTAAGTCCCTCGCAGCTTGTGTCGATCGCCGCGTCTTTGATTCCGTTCCTTGAGCATGACGATGCCAACCGAGCCCTCATGGGTTCGAACATGCAACGTCAGGCAGTTCCACTCCTGCGTTCGAAAGCTCCACTTGTCGGAACTGGAGTAGAGCGCTTGGTAGCGAAGGATTCAGGTACGAGCGTTGTTGCGCAAAACGACGGGATCGTTGAAGAAGTCGATGCGTCGCGAGTCGTTGTTCGCCGCTTTGCAAAAGGCGGAGAACTTGGCGCGAACGTCGATATCTACAACCTCACCAAGTATCAACGTACGAACCAGAACACCTGCTTCAACCAGAAGCCGATCGTCCTCGTAGGCGACGCTGTTCGTAAGGGCGACATTATCGCTGACGGACCGTCGACGGAACTTGGCGAATTGGCTCTTGGACAGAACATCCTCGTCGCGTTCACGCCGTGGATGGGCTACAACTTCGAAGATTCGATCTTGATCAGCGAACGCTTGATCAAAGACGACACTTACACGTCCATTCACATCGAAGAGTTCGAATGTTTGGCCCGTGATACGAAACTCGGAAAAGAAGAGATTTCTCGCGATATCGCAAACGTCGGTGAAGAAGCCCTAAAGGATCTCGATTCTTCAGGCATCATCCGCATCGGTGCGGAAGTTAAACCAGGCGACATTCTCGTAGGTAAAGTCACGCCAAAAGGCGAATCGCAGCTTTCTCCAGAAGAAAAACTTTTGCGTGCGATCTTCGGTGAAAAAGCCGGCGACGTTCGCGATACATCGCTCCGAGTACCAGCTGGTGTTTCGGGTACTGTTATCGACGCGCAAGTTTACGGACGCGAAGGTGCAGAACGAGATGAACGCCTTGTTTCGATCATCGAAGAGAAAAAGCGCAAACTCGAAAAAGATCTCGCGGTTGAGCAGAACGTTATCAAAAACAACGCACTGTCGAAGCTGAAGACCCTTCTGCTTGGCAAAATCACGACTGGCGTACTTTTGAACGAAGACGGATCGCAAAAGCTTCTGTCGAAAGGTCAATCGATCACGGACGCAGATCTAGAAACGATTCCGTTTGAGCTCTTAACGTACATTCCGCTTGAGCAAGACCTTGAGTATCAAGTGAGCCGAGTCATCGATGGCGCGCGCAACCAGCTTGATGCCGTCAAGATGGTGTTCAGCGAAAAGATGGATCGTCTCCGCAAGGGTGACGAACTTCCAGCAGGCGTTATCAAAATGGTAAAAGTTTACGTCGCAATCAAACGTAAGCTTCAGGTCGGTGATAAGTTCGCCGGTCGCCACGGTAACAAGGGTGTTGTTTCGAGAATCATGCCGGTTGAAGACATGCCATATTTGGCAGATGGTTCAGCGGTCGACATGGTCCTAAATCCACTCGGCGTTCCTTCGCGTATGAACATCGGTCAGATTTTGGAAGTTCACTTAGGTTGGGCCGCAAGAAACCTTGGCGAGCAGCTGAAGCCGCACATCGAACGCTTTGAATCAGAAGCAGCTCGAAGCGCGATTAAAGCCACATTCAATGACGAAGACATTAACGCAACCATCGACCATGCAGACGACGCGTCGGTTAAGAAGATGCTTGTGACGATGCAAAACGGCGTACATCTTGGCACACCAGTGTTTGATGGAGCCCGCGAAACAGACGTCAAAGAACTTTTGAAGCGCGCCAATGTTCCAACGAACGGTCAAATGACTTTATTCGACGGACGCACAGGCGAGCCATTCCAAAACCAGGTGACGGTCGGCGTGATGTACATGCTGAAGCTTCACCATTTGGTAGAAGAAAAGATCCACGCACGGTCGATCGGGCCTTATTCTCTCGTGTCGCAGCAGCCATTGGGCGGAAAAGCTCAATTTGGTGGTCAGCGTCTTGGAGAGATGGAAGTCTGGGCAATCGAAGCGTACGGCGCTGCTTATACTCTGCAAGAGTTCTTAACTGTGAAGTCGGATGACGTCGCTGGTCGAACTCGAATGTATGAGAGCATCGTAAAAGGTGAAAACGTCCTTGAGCCAGGTCTGCCTGAATCGTTCAACGTTCTCGTGAAGGAGCTGCAGTCGCTCGCTCTGAACGTAGAATTGATCGAATCAGATATCCTGACGGACAAGCAACCGGAGGTTGAGCAGTAAGCGGACTCTAAGAGTGTCCGGGTTCTGTTTAACAAGGCTCTTAATGCGAAAGATTGAGGTACGAACTTGAAAGACTTATTAAATTTTTTCGATAAACCACGGGATCCACTGAGCTTCGACGCCGTTCGCGTATCGCTGGCTTCGCCAGAAATGATTCGCAGCTGGTCGTTCGGGGAAGTGAAGAAACCTGAAACAATCAACTACCGCACGTTCAAACCAGAACGCGATGGTCTCTTCTGCGCAAAGATTTTTGGTCCCGTTAAGGACTACGAATGCTTGTGCGGTAAGTACAAGCGGATGAAATTCCGCGGCGTTATCTGCGAAAAGTGCGGCGTTGAAGTCACACAATCGAAAGTACGTCGTGAACGCCTTGGGCACATCGAACTTGCAACGCCAGTTGCACACATCTGGTTCTTGCGGTCGCTGCCATCGCGAATCGGCAACATTCTCAACTTGTCTTTGAAAGACGTTGAAAAGGTTCTGTATTGCGAAGCCTATGTGGTCATCGATCCGATGGAAACATCGCTCGAGGAAGCAAGCGTTCTCAGCGAAGATCAATATCAGAAAGCTCTTGAAGAGCATGGACCGAACTTCAAAGCAGGCATGGGCGGCGAAGCCGTCCGTGATCTTCTTCGAAAGATCGATCCAGAATACTTGTCGCGCAAACTTCGTCTTGAACTTCAAGACGCGAAATCAGAAGCAGCGATCAAGAAAATCACGAAACGCTTGAAAGTTGTTGAAGCTTTCAAGTCATCGGTGAACCGCCCTGAGTGGATGATGCTCGAAGCTTTGCCGGTCATTCCGCCAGATCTTCGTCCACTTGTTCCACTTGACGGCGGTCGATTTGCGACTTCGGATCTCAACGATCTCTATCGTCGAGTCATCAACCGCAACAACCGTCTCAAGAAACTTCAGGAACTCAACGCTCCTGACATCATCATCCGCAACGAGAAGCGCATGCTTCAAGAAGCTGTTGATGCGCTTCTCGACAACGGTCGTCGCGGAAAGACTTTCACCGGTCCAAACAAGCGTCCACTTCGTTCGCTTTCAGATATGCTGAAAGGGAAGCAAGGTCGTTTCCGTCAAAACCTTCTCGGTAAACGCGTCGACTATTCTGGTCGATCGGTTATCGTCGTCGGTCCACATTTGAAACTTCATCAGTGCGGTCTTCCGAAGAAGATGGCTCTCGAGCTATTCAAACCATTTGTCTACAACAAGCTCGAAGAGCGCGGTTTAACTGCGACCATCAAGCAAGCGAAGAAAATGGTCGAACAAGAAACTGTCGAAGTTTGGGACATCCTTTCGGACGTCGTGAAAGAGCACCCGGTTATGTTGAACCGAGCTCCGACGCTTCACCGCCTTGGGATCCAAGCATTCGAACCAGTTCTTCACGAAGGAAAAGCGATTCAACTTCACCCGCTCGTTTGTACGGCGTTCAACGCTGACTTCGACGGTGACCAGATGGCGGTCCACGTACCGCTTTCGGTTGAAGCGCAAGTTGAAGCGCGAGTTCTTATGATGTCGACGAACAACATCTTGAGCCCAGCTCATGGTAAGCCGATCATCAACCCATCTCAGGACATCGTCCTTGGTATGTACTACATGACTCGTGTTCGTCCTGGTGCACGCGGAACAGGTCGAATTTTCAGTTCGGTCAACGAAACTTTGTTCGCGTTCGAGACAGGTCACATCGAACTTCAGGCTGCATGTAAAGTTCGAATCAACGGCAAATTGGAAGAGACTTCCGTTGGCCGCGCGATTCTAAGCGACATCGTTCCACCAGAAGTTCCGTTCTCGGTCATGAACCAAGTCATGAACAAGAAGCAACTTGCGGTGTTGATCGACACGACTTTCCGTCTTGCTGGCGGCAAGGCAACATGTATCCTTGCCGACAAGATCATGGAGTACGGATTCAAGTATTCGACCCTCGCTGGGATCTCGATCTGTATCGATGACATGGTTATTCCGAAATCAAAAACAACTCTGTTGGCGGATGCAGACAATCAAGTAGCTGAAATTCAGCATCAGTACGATGAAGGTCTCATCACTGATGGTGAACGCTACAACAAGGTTGTGGACATTTGGGCGCAGACAGCCGACAAAGTCGCAAAAGAGATGATGGGTGAACTCGACAAAGAAGAGTTCGACACGAAAGAAGGAAAAGTTACTGCTCCTTCGTTCAATCCAATCTTCATCATGGCTGACTCAGGTGCACGGGGTTCGCAAGCTCAGATCCGTCAGCTGGCGGGTATGCGCGGTCTTCTGGCGAAACCGTCGGGTGAAATCATCGAGACGCCAATCACGGCGAATTTCCGTGAAGGTCTGACTTGTATTCAGTACTTCATCTCGACTCACGGTGCTCGTAAGGGTCTGGCCGATACCGCTCTTAAAACAGCGAACTCGGGTTACCTCACTCGTCGTCTCCACGACGTTGCTCAGGATGCAATCATCACTGAACACGATTGCGGAACTTCAGAAGGTATCATCATCACGCCATTGATCGAAGGCGGAGAAATCATTCAGCCGCTTGGCGACCGAATCCTTGGTCGTGTTGCGACGGAAGTCATTGTTCACCCAGTGACGAACGACACAATCGTTCCATTTGGCGAAGAGATCCATGAAACGCATGTTCGCGCGATAGAGGCTGCCGGAATCGAATCCGTTTCGATTCGGTCGGTTCTCACTTGCAAAACTCGTCGTGGAATCTGCGTTCAGTGCTACGGCCGCGATCTTTCCCGCGGTGCAATCGTCAACCTCGGCGAGGCGGTCGGAACAATCGCTGCTCAGTCGATCGGTGAACCTGGAACACAGCTCACGATGCGTACCTTCCACTTGGGTGGTGCCGCTTCGCGCGCGGTTGAACAATCTGTTCACACAGCTCGCCACGATGGCGTCGTGAAGTTCAAAGATGTGTCCTTTGTCGTGAATAAATCAGGCAAAGCCGTTGTCATGAACCGCCAAGGTGAAATGCAATTGATCGATTCAAACGGTGTTAAGCGAGACAGCTTCAAGCTTGTTTACGGTTCGACACTTCAAATCATGGACGGCGCGACTGTTAAAAAAGGTCAGTTACTTGCTGAGTGGGATCCGTATGCGAACCCAATCATCACGGAAGTCGCTGGTCGCGTGAAGTTCCAAGACATCGAAGAAGGTGTCACGATGACCGAACAAGTCGATGCCGTTACAGGCTTCGCGACCAAGGTCATCAACGAATCGAAATCTGCTGAACTTCGTCCAGCAGTATTGATCGTCGACGAGAACGACAAGCCAGTGATGCTTCCAGGCCGTGAAATTCCGGCTAGAAACATCATCCCGGTTGGCGCTCAGCTTCTGGTAACAGAAGGTCAGATGATCACGGCTGGTGAAATGATCGCGAAGATTCACAGAGAAACTTCGAAGACACGTGACATCACGGGTGGTCTCCCACGCGTTGCCGAGCTCTTCGAAGCTCGTAAACCAAAAGAGGCCTCAATTATTTCTGAAATCGACGGATACGTCACATTCGGAAAAGACGTAAAAGGTAAACAGCGTGTGATCGTGACCCCAGAAACGGGTGACGAAGCGCGTGAATACTTGATCCCGAAAGGGAAGCACGTGGCTGTTCGTGAAGGTGAATTTGTGAAAAAGGGCGAACCATTGATGGATGGTTCAACGAACCCACACGACATTCTTGCGGTTAAAGGACCTACTGAGCTTTCGGCTTACCTCGTAAACGAAATTCAGGAAGTTTATCGTCTGCAAGGTGTAAGCTTGAATGACAAACACATCGAGGTCATCGTTCGTCAAATGTTGCGTAAAGTTCGCATCGTCGACGGTTGTGACACGAAGTTCTTAACCGGCGAACAGGCTGAAAAGATCGAAGTTGAAGAAGAAAATGGTCGAGTTGCTCAAGAGGGCGGACGGGTCGCAATTGTCGAGCCGCTGCTTCTTGGTATCACGAAAGTTTCTTTGTCGACGGACTCTTGGATCTCTGCCGCTTCCTTCCAGGAAACGACGAAGGTTCTTACAGAAGCCGCGATCAATTCGAAAACGGATTACCTACGCGGTCTCAAAGAAAACATCATCATGGGTCGCTTGATCCCTGCTGGTACAGGTCTCTCGGCGTACAAGCGCTGGAAGATCGCAGTCGACGAAGCTCACACAGAGTCTGCGTCGATGCTGCCAGGCATGGGCATGCGCTCATCATCGGTTTCGGCACAAACTTAGTTCCTCACGGTTTGAAGTTAGTCCGAACATTAAAAGCCTCGTCCCTTGGGACGGGGCTTTTTTATGATGTCGCGGCTGTCGATTTCGTTGCCAGGTCCGTCGATTGCCGTCGTTTAGCTGCCCACGGTAACCTCTAATCCAACTCACGCAATTCTTGCGTATGTTCAGGCTATCGATCCGCGCATGCAGCGTATAATCAAAATCCCCATCAATACAGGGCTTGGATCACGAGAGCTCCAGGCGATGGAGGTTGGCGCGAGCTCCGGAGCGAGATTCGCTGTTATTTTTGTTCACGGGGCAGTTCCTCAGGAAATGCGACTCACTCTGGGTGTGCTCGACGGGACGTTCAGCGGCAATTTTAATCGTCTGGAAAACATGGTGATTGAAGACGGCGGATCGTACTACTCGCCGTAACCCCTGCCTAATTCGCGTGTTGACGAAGGCGGCGGGCTAGTTCGATCGGCGTTTCGAGTTCTTCGCCGGCGGCGACTTTCTGAAGGCTTAGTAAAATAAATGAGCGCGGGTCGATGTCGTTT